>JAVROG010000331.1:0-5925 GCA_032162865.1 Mycobacterium sp.
CCCGGAATCCCCGATAACCGGCCTCGTCGCCGTGCGCCTCGGCGATCAGTGCGTTGAGCCTCAGCAGTGGAAGTTCGTGGTAGAGGAACACCGGCTCGGTGGGCATGGCCGCCAGCCGGTCAATGGCCTCTTGGGCGGCCGCCAAATCGCCGTTCTGGCCGCGCTGCAGCAGCGCTTCGACCAGAACCGTTGTCGCCCAACCACGGTTGATGCCTTCACCACTGCGCAGTTGATACGCCAGTACGTCCCGGCACAGGTCAATGGCTCCGTCGTAGTCTCCGGTTCGGATGTTCTCGGCCGCATCGTCGAGGTCAACGCTGACCGCTGCGATTCTGATGTAGCGATGTTGCAGAACGGCCTCACGAACCTGATGCAACAACTCGAACCCGCGGATACGCGTTGGACCATCGCAGCGGACGAGCGCGAGACCCAGTGTGAATCTGGCATTGGCGAGCTGGAAGTCGTCTCCGGTCCGCTCGGCGATTCTCAACGCCTCGGTCATTTCGCCAACTGCAGCGTCGTCAGGCAGTAGCGCCCAGTTCAACGTTGCGACGTACTTGATCATCGCGACTGTGCTGTAAGTGAACGGATCCACGTCTCGGGAGATGTCGATCGCCTTGTCAAAGTCTTCGTGCCATCCCTCGACGTTCAGGCAGCAGCGGGTAGATGCGCGCAGCGCGAGCATGAATCCCAACGGTGATCCGATGATCAGGTTCCCCATCGTGGGGTTCCCGCCGGACAGGTCGATCGCGCGTTGGGCTAGTCGCATGGCCTCGGTCATTTCACCGGTATCCCACTTTGCGACGATCGGCACCGTCAGCAGTCCCACCGTCATTTCCGGCTCGCCGATCGACTCGAGCAGATCGACGTACTCGGAGGCCAGGTGTGCGGCCTCGGAGAACTCGCCGTGCAGATTCAGCATCTGCACCAGGCCGCACATGCCGATGGCCAGCGACCGCTTGTCACCGGCGGCCATGGTCAGCTCGCGCAATTCGTCGAACCCGATCTCGGCCAGTTCTCCGCCGACCCGCCAGATGGTCGCGCACAGCAACGTGCGCGGGGCGATTCGCATCGCCAACCGGTCCGGGTCGTCGACGCGCATGCGATCGGCGACGACGACCGCGCGCTGCCAGTTCATCCGCGCCGCCGAGATGTCGCGGTGGGTCAACCACGTTGCGGCCCGCATATGCCAGGTGAAGGCCGCGCGCAGATCGCCAGCGGCCTCCAGATGGCTGGCGATCAGGGCAGCGTTCTCTTCGACCGACCCGGGATCGCGCTGTTCAATGGCGGTCGCAATTGTCTGGTGTAACTGCGTACGGTCGGATTTCAGCTGCGACTCGTAGGCCACCATCCGCACCAGCGGGTGCCGAAAGGCATACTCTACCGGGGCCATCCTTACCTGCTCGACGAGCTCGGCATCCACGAGTTCGGTCAGGGCGACCTCGTCGAGCACCGATGTCAACAGATCGGCGTCGAACCGTGACCCGATGACCGCGGCCGCGTTGAGTGTGCGTTTCGCTACCCCACCAACGCGGTCGATGCGGGCGGCTATGGTTGCCTGCAAGGTCGCGGGCACGTTGATGTCGGCGACTTCTTCAAGGCATGTGTACGCTCCGCGATGGCCGTTGAGGATGCCGCGTTCGGCCAGTTCGCGCACGATCTCCTCGGCGAAGAACGGATTACCGGCAGCCCTGTCGGCGATCATCTGGCCCAATTCCCCAACAGATGCGTCGCCCCCGAGCAGCCCTGTGATCAATGCTGCTATCTCGGAATCGCTGAGCGGCGTCAGCGTTAGGGCCTGCGGGTCTGCGACGCGGGTTAACGCACCCCGATAGTCCGGGCGATAGGTGAGTAGGACCAGCGAGGGTGTCTGCGAGATCACCGTGAGGAACTCGGCCAGCATCGACTCGCTGACCTCATCAATCCAGTGCGCATCCTCGATCACGTACAGCGCCGGTTCGGTGCGCGCCAACGATGCGGCGTTCATCAGGGCCGTCAACCGTCGCCGACGCGCATCGGGATCAATTGCTGGTAACGGAGCATTCGCGTCGGCGATCCCCAGCAGGTCATGAAACAGCGCCAAATCCTCGGCGTCTGCCTCAGGAACCTGATCGCGCACTCGATCGCGGGCCTCCTGCCCGTCATGATCGTCAACACCAAATGCCGTGCGCAACAGCCGCGCGACCGCATGAAAAGGAACCTGGCTCGTGTGCGACTCGCAGAAGGCGGTGAACACCTCCACGCCCTGCCGACGCGCAGTCGCCGCCATCTCGCGCGCCAGCCGGGTCTTACCGATGCCCGGTGGCCCCACCACGCCGACCACCGCGCCATCGCCGTGGATCGCTCGATTTAACAAGCCCTCTACGGCGGACATCTCCCACCGCCGACCCACCAGGTTCGACTCAGCACGCTCGACGGCGCGATGCCCGTCACCCATGCTCAACAGCCGACGGGCAGGCACCGGTGCTTCGGCGCCCTTGATCTGAACCAGCTCAGATTCGCCGAGCTCCGCCCCGCCATCAACGAGTCGCGCTGTGGATGCGCTCAGCATGACACCACCCGGCACAGCGACCGACTCCATCCGCTGCGCCATGCCGACTTGCTCACCGACGGCGGTGTAGCCGAACGACCCCGAACCGATCTCACCGGCGATCACCTGACCGGAGTTCAGGCCTACCCGCAATTGGAGGTCCACACCGTCGCGATCTTGGACCTCGGTCGCGAGCCGCTTGACTTCCTCCTGAATGCTGAGGGCTGCCAGGCAGGCACGCACAGCGTGGTCCTCGAGCGATACTGGCGCGCCGAATACCGCCATGATCCCGTCACCGGTGAACTTGTCCACCGTTCCGCCGTAACGTTTCACCACAGCCGCGCAGTGATCGGCGAGGTCGGCCATAATCTCGCGCAGCCGCTCCGCACCCACGGCGGCCGCAATGTCCATCGAATGCACCACGTCGGCGAACAGCACCGTGACTTGTTTGTACTCGGCGGGTTGAGTGGCCTGGGTGACCGGTGCACCGCACTCGTTGCAGAACTTGGAGTTCGGTGGTAGTTCGGTGCCGCAGGACGCACACAGCAGTCCCGTCGCGGTCAGTCCACCGCCACCATCCCCGCTGGGGTCCACGTCACTATCGTTTCATGCTGGTCGACGATGCCGTCATATTGCGGTGCCTCTTCCACATGAAGTTTTGAGACCCTCATCTGTCGTCTGTTTCGAGACGCGGATCTTGTCCCAGTCGTCGCCACGGTTCCCGCGGGCTCTTGGCCGTTTTTCGATGGCTACTGCTCAGCCCCCGCAGCGCCGACGGCCGCCGCTCGGGCCTACCGGGCAGCAATCTTGTTGCGCGAGCTGCGCTTCGGTGTGCACACCGAAGCGGTGATGGCCGCCGGGCTCTCGCCTGCCATTGCTTGTCAATTGAACGGAGACCCCGACAACTTCAAGAGGCACGCGCCGCCGATCACCCCAGGACCGACGGCGCGGACTTCAGACTGCTCCAGAGATGGGGCATCGAACGGACACCGAGCTGATTCACCACCATCTGGGCAGCCTGACTGACTCCCTCGGTGAATGTGGGGAAGGCGAAGTGAAGCTCGGCGACATCCTCGATGCGCATCCCCGCCGCCATGCAGGCCGCGACCATCTGGATCACTTCGGCCGAGTACTCGCCGAGCACGTGAGCACCGACGATCTACCGTCGCGCGGTCTCGACTATCAGCTTGCAGAACCCTTCCGGCTGCCCGTCGGCGACGGGCCGCAGCATGTCCTCATAGCGGGCGACGGCGACGACGCACTCGTAGCGGGCGCGGGCCTGCTCCTGGGTGAGCCCACGCTGCCGTACTCGGGGTCGGTGAAACTGCCAGCGGGGACGATTTCATGGACGACCCGCCGATGCGGGCCGAGCACCGCGTTCTCGGCGGCGACACGGCCTTCGAGCGCCGCGCTGGAGACGAGCATGCTGTTCCCGTCTACGTCGCCGGCGGCGAAGATGTGGGGGACGCTGGTGACCATGAACGCGTCGACCCCTACGTAGCCACGCTCGGTTATCACGCCGGCAGCGGCGGCGTCGACGACGTCGGCGTTGCTAGGCCAGCCGACGGCGAAGAACGCCGCGTCCACGTCGACCGTTCTGGACTCCTCGCCGACCCGGTACAGGACGCGGACACCGGGTTGGAGCGCCTCGAGTTGGTGCACTTCTGCGCTGGTGATGACCTCGATGCCGCGCCCCCGGAACGCCTGTTCGAGCGCGATCGAGACGTCGACATCGGCTCGCTGCACGATCCGGGGCGCGTGCTCGACAAGCGTTACCTCGCAGCCGAAGTCAGTCAGGATCGACGTGAGCTGACAGCCCGTATCGGCCGCTCCGATGACGCAGACCCGGTCGGGCAGGGCAGTCACACTGCGCAGATCCTCGTAGGTCAGGCCGAGCTCGGCCCCGCGGATCGGCAGTCGCCCGGCCCTGCCGCCGACTGCGATGATCACCCGATCCGCAGTCCACGTCCGGCCGTCGGCCGCGGCGACCGTGTTGGCGTCGGTGAAACGGGCGTCGCCGGCGTCTTCAACGAGGGCGACCCCCGCTGCGCGGATGTGGTCGGCGACGCGCTTGCGTTCATGGAGGTAGCCGGCCACTCGCTGCGCGTTGGCCAGGGTAGCGGCGAGGTCGACCTCGGGCCGTGGCCCGCGCAGACCGAAGGTTTCCCACGAGCTCCAGTCCCTCACCAGGCGCGCGGCCCGAGCCAGCGTGCGCACCGGTGCTGGGCCGCTGTTAAAGGCGGTGCCGCCGACCCGCCCCCGCTCGACTAGCGTGACCTCTGCACCCAGCTCAGCGGCGTGCAGGGCGGCGGAAACACCAGCGGGTCCGCCTCCAATGACGACAACGCGCATCTCGCCTGCTCCTCTCACACCGACTGGGTCATGTCGTCCACAACCTTGATGTCTTCCTTGTCGAGTACGGCCGACATCTCCTCACCGACCACGCGCTGGACAAGTCAGACCGGGTCGCACTGGGCCAAGGCCTTGCCGGCCTCTTGTCGAAGTAAGAAACAGTCTGTCGAAGAAGTCCCGGACTGACACCCTTCGCGCGGTTCGTGACGCTGCCGTATCCGGTTGCCCGGGTCGACCGCGTTATCTGCCCTGTCTCAAAAGGTGGGTTCGTCGCCTCGGGTCGTGTGATGCCATCAACAGCTTCGGCGTTTCCCCAGGTCGTTGCGCGTACTTTCGGGTATTTCGCGTTGTCAAATGCGAGGTTTCCGCAGTTCCGCGGGGATTTTTGGGCTGGGTTCGATTCTCGGCAGTTACACAACAAAAGACGCGGTCATACGGTAATGCCCGAAGGCTCAACCGGATCGGGATGGCTCCTCCCTTGGGGGTGGCGTCATCTGGCGGGGCGGCCCGGCTTGCGTACTGTCCCACATGACTCCTCCACTTCGCCGTCCCGCGATCCTGTGGCGATGTCAGCTTGCGGGCCGCTCTCCGGCTGCGACTTCGTCGGGATACTCGTCGTAATACGGGATGTAGCCTTCCTCGCGACCGTTGAGCACGTAGACCGGATCGTCGAAGTCCGGTCCGTATCCTTGCTCGCGCAGATCGACCTTCTTGGTCTTGACCGTCGCGGTGTGCTCCAGCGAATGGACGACCCGTATGAACAGCGGCACCGCGTACCCGGGCAGGCGGTCGTACACGGTATGGGCCAACGACGTGCCGTCGAACTCTGTGCCGTCCTTCAACACCGCGGCCGCCATCCCGGCGCGCCCATCCGCGCCGGGCACCTTCACCCCGAAGACCGTCACCGCCTCGACGTCCGGGTCGGCCGCCACGGCGGCCTCGACGTCCGTCGTCGCCACGTTCTCGCCCTTCCATCGGAAGGTGTCACCGAGCCGGTCGACGAACACAGCGTGGCGCCAACCCTGTGGGCGCAGCAGGTCACC
>JAVROG010000332.1:0-4365 GCA_032162865.1 Mycobacterium sp.
GATGCGGCAACCCGACACGCCGGGGTGGTGCGCTCGCGGCAACTCAACGGCATCTTGGCGCAGGCTCTGCAGAAGCACCTGCAATCAGGGGGGCATTCGCACCTCGCTGACATGCGCAGCCGAATCCTTTTGGCGCAGTTCATGGTCCGAAGTGACTTGGCGCCGGACCTCGATGTGGTCATCGAGGCAGCGGCGGACGCACTGGCGATGTCGAACATTGCACTCGGAGAGGAGTTGGCGAGGTTCGCGGTTGACCGGGGCGGCGGTCTGCTGGCCGCGCTGGTGCTTGCCGAGGCGGTGAGTTGGCAGGGGCGTGGCGACGAGGCCGAGGCCGCCCTTGTCGACGCCGAACCCGAAGGTGATGCCGACGAGTGGCTGATTGCACGGTGGGGCTGTCTGCGGGCTGCCAACCTGTTCTGGGGGTGCGAGCGCGTGGAAGCGGCCCAGCAGGTGCTAACCGATGTGCGGTGCCGGGTGGCGTCCAGAGCCAGCACCGATTTCATCGACGCAGTGCAGCTATCTATCGGGCTCTTCTGTGGCGATGTTGCGAAGACGATGGAGGTCGGGCCGAAATTCTGTGAGTCCGATGTGCCACCGATCGCTATCGCATGGGCAGCTGTCCCGACGTGCATCGCGTCAGCGGCTGCTGGGCGATATGCCGACGTCCATTACGTAGCCGACGCCGGGCTGGACGCAGCTGCGCTCGAAGGGCTAGGGCTGCAGAGGTTTAACATCGGGTTGGCCGAAATTATGAACGCCACCGAAGCCGGTGAATATCAGGCTGCCGAGCGAATCTTGAAGCGTTACGGGGCGATAGCCGCAGGTGTTCCCGCAGCTGAGGCAATGATGCACACGATGCGGGGATTCGTGCAACTCTACCGGGGTAATCTGTCGTCTGCGTCCTCTGCATTCAAAGACTCGAAAGCAGTATTCTCGCAAGGGTTTCCGTCGCCTTGGGTGATGCTGGCGACTGCCCGGCATGCCCAGGCCGAAGGGCAGCGGGGCGACAGTGAAGCGGCCGCCGAGGCGTTGCGCAGTGCGGAGGAAGCGTACGGACCGCATGTCGCGGTTTTCCTGCCGGAACTCGAGCTTGCCCGGGCCTGGCAGCGGGCGTCCGCCGGCGAGACGACTTCTGCTCAGGTGCATGCGATCGAAGCGGCGCAGGTCGCGCTAGAAGCCGGGATGTACGGGGTGGAGATGCGCGCCCTTCATGCGGCTGTCCGCTTAGGTGACCGTGCGCACGCCACACGACTGGAAGAGCTCGCCGGGATCCTGAAGACTCCGTTGGCCGAAACCGTCGCGAGCCATGCCCGCGGTCTGGCTCGCCACGACGGAGGTCTGGTCGACGCTGCCGCACATCGATTCGCCGATCTGGGCGCACTGGTTCTCGCTGCCGACGCGTCGGCTCAGGCGGCCGGCGAACACACTCACCGCGGCGAACGCGGCAAACGATTTGAATCGTCGACTTATGCATATTCCATTGCCAGCCGATGCGGACTGCGTACACCGGCGTTCGAAGCCGCAGCGCGCCCGCTACCGTTCAGCGACCGGGAACGCCAGGTTGCGCTGCTTGTTGTGGCCGGTTTGTCCAACCGACAGATCGCCGACCAGTTATTTGTTTCGGTGCGGACGGTAGAAGGACACCTCTATCGGCTCTTCACCAAACTGGGCATCAACAATCGCGACCAACTCATCCACCTTATCGGCCGGCAGCCGTCCGTGCGAAGCACGCTGTCAACGCGTTGCGATAAGCGTTCGGCGCAACTAGCGCCATGACGACCGAATGGACTCACTGACTTTCCGCGCCAGGGCAGATGGAGACCCAAAGGCGATTGCAAGCGCGACGCTTGTTGGGGCTCGAGATGTCCATGGTCATGCCGGCGCGTCCACTTTCGCTTTTGCGGTCAAAGAAGGAACTGTTCGGCGGCACTGGAGGCGGGTGTCCACCATATCGCCAGGGCCAACAGATCGGCGGCTTCCTCGTCGCGGCTTGTCGATCGGGAGCGCACCACCAAAGCCCTGCCGGGTGTCGCCATCGTGGAGCCGGGATTCATCCGTGATGAAGGCATGCACGTTGACCGCGGCGTTTCCCTTCCCTGGGGATTTCGCACGAGCACCCCGCATCAGGTGGCTCGCGCGGTCATCCGCGCGATCGAGCGAAATGTCGCCGAAACCGTTGTCGCGCCTCCCGAGTAGCGGTTAGCTCTCGCATTAGGCAGGCTCGCCCTCGCCTTCAACGCGAAGGGGCAACAGTTGGTCAGGATGAATCTTGAATCGGCCGGCGGCGCTGATAGGTCGTAGCGTTAACCTCGATCTCATCGTCGCCTATCCGATCGCGGCTCACCAGCAAAGCCTTGAGCCATCTCCGCCACACAGCCAAATCGCTTGTCGACCTACTCACACCGCCTCGTGCGTAGCGCCGAATGCCTGACGGCTCCCGTCCGCCGTCACGGATCCGGTTCACTGCGACCGGCGTTAACCAACTGCCCACCCCTTAAAACTAGACGGACTCACTAACGGCGTCACCAGTGGAAACGGCAGGCACCTTCCGGCAATACAAGTTCTGGCATGGAGGGGGTCCGAAAGCTCGAGGGGGGTGCGCAGGAAGGACGTGCATGTTCGGTCAAGCTGCGCAAGTCGTGGTAATAGACCGCTCCTCGGCGCACTTCTGGACGCCAAACGATGCGCCGGCGGTGCACGTACCGGTCGGTGCGATCGTGCCGGGTAACCCGCCGCGAACCGGCGTCGAGAATGCATCCCCTGCGAAGCTGATGGCCTCAGCATGTGAGCCGCGATCGGCGTCAAAAGATCTCGCTGCAATGCGGCCCCTCGAGGGAACCTCAGCCGGGACTTCCGACGGAGCCTTCGTGACAGCTGTTTCCCGCCAACGTCACCCATGGATTGCCGGCGACCGGGAAAGACCGAAGATTTGTGAATGATGTGACCTCCCCGCAGTTATTCGCTGCGGTTACTCGATCTGGTCCCGCTGACTACTCGAGTTGCATCGAATCCGTCGATGCCTCTGCCAGAGGCTCATACGCTCCGGCGCATGACATGCAGTCTGGAGTGCGTTGTTCCACGAGTCCTGAAGCTAACGAATCATGACGTCGATTCGGCCGGCCTTACAGAAGTGGCCACGCCGACGGAATCCGCTTCACCCGACGACCAACGTTCTCGTGAATTTTCTCGTCGGCCACAACCTTGGCGTCGTTCGACGCGTCAAAAGCTTTGTGTAGCGACAGCGAATGCAGGACGGTTCGTCGGCGTCAGCCGACGGCACTGGGATGCATCCACCGCTTATCAGACACGAGTCTGATAAGCGGTGGATGATGCAATAACGGTCAAAAATGGGGGGAGGTGCGTCCCAGTGAAGCGAGACAGGGGTGGGGCGTGGCCCATAGTGGCGCGCGATGCGGAGTTTCACCAGGCGCTGGCGGCGCTGAACGATGGCGAGTTTCAGGGCGTTGCGTTAGTCGGTGACAGTGGGGTGGGTAAGTCGACGCTGGCACGGATGTTGGCCAAGGCGGCCGAGTCTGCTGGGCGGCCGGTGCGTTTTGTGCTGGGTACGCAGACGGGTTGCGCTGTGCCGCTGGGGGCCTTTTCTCGCGCGGTGACCGTGGAGATAGCCCATGAGCCTGCCATCATGCTGGCCGCCGCACATAAGACCCTGGGGCGGGACGAGAGCCTGGTGATTGTGGTCGACGACGCGCAGTTGCTCGATCCGTTGTCGGCCACGCTCGTGAACCAGCTTGCGGCTAACCGCAGTGTGCGGTTGATCGTGACTATCAGGTCGGGCGAGTCGGTTCTTGACGCGGTGACTGCGTTGTTGAAAGAGCGGTTGCTGCTGACCGTGCATATTGATCCGTTCACCCGGGAGCAAATCGGGGTATTGGCCAGCGCGGTGCTGGGCGGCGCGGTCGGGCCGAGATTGATTGACGAGCTGTTCGACCAAAGCGCGGGAAACCTTTTGGTTTTGCGCGGCTTGCTGAGTGCGGGCCGTGAAAACGGGGCGCTGGTCCGCGCGGAAGGTGCCTGGCAACTTCGGGGTCCGCTGCACGCGGATCGTGAGCTGTACGACCTGTTGGAGTTTAGGTTGCGGTCTCTTTCCTCACAGGAGTTGGAGGTCGTTGAGGTGTTGGCTGTCGGGGAGGTGCTGGACTGGCAGATTCTGCGTGAGATTTGCGATGCCGACGCTGCCGCGAACCTGGAGCGCCGTGGGCTGATCCAGTTGGTCGTCGATGGGTCACATACTTTGGCGCAGTTGAATCACCCCTTGCTTGGCGATGCGGCAACCCGACACGCCGGGGTGGTGCGCTCGCGGCAACTCAACGGCATCTTGGCGCAGGCTCTGCAGAAGCACCTGCA
>JAVROG010000333.1:0-3110 GCA_032162865.1 Mycobacterium sp.
TGCGAAGTGCATCACCTCACCCCGTATGCCCAGTGCCACACCACCGACATCAACGACCTCACCTTCGCCTGCGGACCCGACCACCGACTCCTCGACAAAGGCTGGACCACCCGCAAAAACGCCCACCGCGACACCGAATGGACACCACCCGCCCACCACGACTACGGCCAACCCCGCGTCAACACCTTCCACCATCCCGAGAAGTTACTGGCGCCTGACGACGACGATGAACCCTAATGGCGCAATGATTTCGGTGGAACGGTGCCGGCCAGCAACGAGGCGGCGTCGATGGTGCGGGGCTGGTAAGGCAGCGTCGGCAACCGAGCTGACATGGCCGCTACTGGATCTTGGTGCAGCGGGCCGGAAAGGCCGGACAGGAACGCCCACTCGTGTTCGTCACTACCGAAATAGACGACGGTGTCGAAGGTTTCGCGAAAGCGCCGCCAGGACCAGTGCAGCGTCTCGTTTCGCCACAACGTCGGGCAGCCGGCCTGGTCGACGACTACCCGGCCAATCTCGCGGCATCTTTCCAGAAAACCGGTGTCGTACAGGCGGTTGTGCTGCGCGGGCTCGGCGCGCTCGTCGGGAAGGTCGACGACCACGACGTCGTATGACGAGGTGCATTGGTCCACGAAGTCCCAGCCGTCGCGGTAATGCACGGTGACCGGGCCGAGTCCCTGTTCCGCTCTGCACAATTCGTCCATCGAGTAGCCGTACGGCAGGTGTTGTGCGCACAAGCGGACCGCTTCGCGATCGATGTCGATGTGGTCGACGTGCGTGGCTCCGGCAGCGACCGCCAGCTGGCTCACCACGCCCTCGCCGGAGCCGATGATGAGCACCCGCTCAATCTTGTCGGCCAGCAACAGCGCGGGCACCAGTAGCGCCTCGTGATAGACCAGTTGACTGAACTCCGTACTTTGCCGTTCCCCATCGCTGAACAACGCGACACCCTGCTCGGTTCGGCCGATCACCAGTTCCTGGAATTCGGTCCGCACTTCGCAGATGATCTCCGAGAGTCGCCAATTCCTGGTGAGTCCCGGTGCGAGCGGCTCGACGATCGTTCGCCCTCCGATCCCCTGCGCGAAATAGGTTGGCAACGGACCGAATCCATTGAAGTCGACCGACGCGTAGCTTGCGGTATACGCGCCGGCATCGTCGATCTGGACGGGATCGCCGGGGCGTAGCGTGACCGGCAGCGGGTAGCTCTGGTAGAGCACGTCATCCCCGTCGCACGTCGGCCCGGCGACCACGGCGTCGGTAGCGGGATCGCCGTCGCGAGGTGTCCGGAGCCGATATCGGATGTACTCGTTCTCGGTTTCTGCAAGACCGCCGTACCGGCCGATATCGAGATACACCCAGCGCCGGCCATCGGTCCCGGTGCGCATCGACACGACTTCGGTCTCGATGGTGCCGGCCGACCCCACGATCACCCGCCCTGGTTCCAGCACCAATTGTGGTGTCTGCGAACCGAAATAACGGCTCAACGCCGACATGATGGTGTCGGTAACCACCTCGAGGGTCGGCGCACCGGCGGCATAGGCAAGGGGAAATCCGCCACCGACATTGATCGTCTTCAGGCCCGGAAATTCATCGAATATTTCTGCGGCACGTCGAATCCCCAGGTCCCATGCAGTGGGGTCGAGCTGCTGGGATCCCACGTGAAAGCTCACGCCGTCCGGCGCCAGCCCGAGCTGTCGGGCCCGATTCAGCAGCGCTACAGCCTCTTTCGGCGCGCATCCGAACTTGTGGCCGAAGGGCGTCACCGACGACGGAAAGGCGGGCGTTACCCGGCATTCCACGCATACCCCCGGCGCGCGTTCGGCCAGCATGGCCACATCATGCTCGGTGTCGAAGGTGAACCGGCGCACTCCGCGTGCATAAGCCCGAGCCGTCGCAGCCGGCTTCTTGATGGTGTTTCCGAACGCCAAGCGCGCGCCCTCGATGCCGACGGAAACGCACGAGTCGACCTCGCCGGCAGAGGCGACGTCGAAATCGGCGCCGTCGGCCGCAAGCAGTCGCAGGATGGGTTGGGCCGGATTCGCCTTGACGGCGTAGCGAATCCGCGCCATGGGCAACGCGCCCTGCAGCGCCCGAAAATTGGCTCGCACGCGATCCAGATCGATAGTCAGATACGGCGTCTCGGGCACACGTGGAGACTAGCCGGGGCCTTCGTTGGGCGGGTGCGCCGGCAGCGAGAAGTGTTCGGTCGGCACGTTGGGGCCGCTCGGCGGTTCGGTCGAGAGCGGCGCCGTGATGCCGTCCAGGACTTCGGTCATGTTGCCGGTGAGCCGCTCAAAGTTCAACGTTCCGTGCTGGAAGTTCTGCGTGATACGCAGCGGCTCGTGGATCTCCGCGCTGGTGGGCAACCCGAGGGGTCCGCGTTCGTAGCTCTGCGCCGCCCAGGCGTCGTAGATGGCGCCGGTGACCGGCAGGGCACCGGTCTCGGGCGACCAGTACATCCCGCCCTTGGCGAAAGTCGCGAACCGCGACCCGTTCCCACCGTCCGCCTCTGGCGACGTCGGAGCGCCCAGCACGCTGTTCATCCCGCCGATGGCCTGCCAGTGCTGATAGATCGCGCCACCCTCCAGCGCCTTGATCAGCTCCTCCGGCGGGTCGTTGAAATGCGCGGCAATGTCCCGGATCTCGTCCATCAACGCATACGCAGCGTTGCCCGGGCAGTCGGTGTTCCCGACATCGCGGTGGGTGAAGATGGTGGGCAATTTCGCTATCGCACCGCTCGGATAGGTGGTGTAGGAGCTACCCGCTGACGCCAGCTCCACCGTGCCTCTGGGGTCGACGTCAGCCATGCCCAGCCGCCAGCCCAGCAGTCGGCCGACGGTGCGGATCTGCATGGGCGTGGGTGCCACGTCGTCGAAGTTGCCGAGCATGGCCACACCCCAGGTGTCGCGGTTGAATCCGCCGGTGTGAAAACCCTCGACCGGCTTGGTCAGCCCACCGGCACTGCCCTCGAACACCTGGCCGTACTTGTCTACCAGCGCGTTATAGGCGATGTCGCACCAGCCCAAGGTCTTGCTGTGATAGGTGTAAATCGCCTTGACGATGCCGGCCGATTCCAGCGGGGAGTAGTCGTTGCTCCCGGCGGTGTGGTG
>JAVROG010000334.1:0-2927 GCA_032162865.1 Mycobacterium sp.
TGGCCTCGTTGTGGACCTTGGTGACCAACGGACACGTCGCGTCAATGGTCTTCAAGTTGCGCGCGGCGGCGTCCACGTGCACCGTCGGCGCGACCCCGTGCGCGGAGAAGACAACGATGGCTCCCTCGGGAACCTGGTCGGTCTCCTCGACGAAGACCGCGCCCGCCGCGGCCAGCGTGTCGACCACGTGCTTGTTGTGCACGATCTCGTGCCGCACGTAGACGGGGGCGCCGTGCTTCTCCAACGCACGTTCGACCGTCTCGACCGCCCGGTCCACACCCGCGCAGTAGCCACGCGGCTCAGCCAGCAGCACCCGCTTGCGGCCTGGCACTCCGGATACCGAGCTGACCGATATCGAAGCGCCGGGAATTCCCATGTCAATAGTCGGCGCCATGTCCTTCAGGGTACGTTCCGCCGACACGGAAACGCCATTTCACCGCCCTCAGCTTGGAGTTAGCCGCTGCTTGAGGCAGGCTTGGGCGCATGGCTAGTGCACCGTACGGGGTTCGACTGCTGGTCGGCGCAGCGACAGTCGCCGTCGAGGAGACGATAAGGCTTCCGCGAACCATCCTGATGTACCCGATGACCCTGGCAAGCTCGGCGGCACACCTGGTGATGCGCTTTCAGCAAAACCTGGCTGAGCTGGTCATCAAGGGTGACACCACGCTGGAATCGATTTTTCCGCCCAAGGACGAGCAAGCCGAGTGGGCCACGTTCGACGAGGATCTGGAAGTCCTGGACGGCGGGGGCGCCGCTGGATTTTCCAATATTCCGGTCGACGGCATCGACAGCGAACGCCGCGCCGAGGGTCGATTCGCGTTGTATTCGGTGGCCGATACCCCTGAATCCGGCGATGCCCCGACGCAACCCGTTTCCGCACGCGAAACCGCCTCAGTGGCCGCGTCCAGCGTGGCCGCACCCGCCGTGGCGGCCGAACTCGACTACCCGCAGCTGACCCTGGCACAGGTGCGGGCGCGGCTGCAGTCGCTGGATGTCGCCGAACTCGAAGCCCTGCTTGCCTACGAGCAGGCCACCAAGGCCCGCGCTCCCTTCGAGACGCTGCTCGCCAACAGGATCACCCGCGCGTCCGCAAAGTGACCCGCGCTGCTGAAGCGAATTCGGCCGAGAACCCCTTCCCGGTCCGGGCGGTCGCCATCCGGGTCAAGGGCTGGATCGACAAGCTGGGCACCGTCTGGGTCGAAGGGCAGTTGGCCCAGATCACGATGCGGCCCAACGCCAGCACGGTGTTCATGGTGCTGCGCGACCCCGCGGCCGATATGTCACTGTCGGTGACCTGTTCGCGTGATCTGGTGCTGCGCGCTCCGGTCAAACTGACCGAAGGCACCCAGGTCGTAGTCTGCGGCAAGCCCTCGTTTTACACGGTGCGCGGCACATTCTCCTTACGGCTCAGCGAGATTCGTGCCGTCGGTGTTGGCGAGTTGCTGGCCCGCATCGAGAGGCTGCGCCGCCTACTGGACGCCGAGGGGCTCTTCGACCCGCGACTCAAGCGACCAATCCCGTTTCTGCCGAACATGATTGGGTTGATTACCGGCCGCGCAAGCGCCGCCGAACGCGATGTCACGACGGTGGCCGCCGCGCGCTGGCCCGCGGTGCGATTTGCCGTCCGCAACACCGCCGTGCAGGGCCCCAACGCCGTTGCGCAGATCGTCGAGGCGCTGCGCGAACTCGATCAGGATCACGATGTCGACGTCGTCGTGATCGCCCGCGGCGGCGGTAGCGTCGAGGATCTGCTGCCGTTTTCCGACGAAACACTGTGCCGGGCAATCTCGGCCTGCCGCACCCCGGTAATCAGCGCCGTCGGACACGAACCTGACAACCCGCTATGCGATTTGGTCGCCGATCTGCGGGCCGCCACCCCCACCGATGCGGCCAAGAGGGTGGTGCCCGATACCGCCGCCGAGCAACGACTGGTCGGCGAGTTGCGCCAACGCAGCGCCCAGGCACTGCGCAATTGGGTATCGCGCGAGCAGCACGCCCTCGTCCAACTGCGCAGCCGCCCGGTGCTGGCCGACCCGCTGCGGCTGGTGACGGTGCGCGCCGACGACGTTCAACGCACCCGCTCGGCGCTGCGCCGCGACATCACCCGACTGGTCACCACCGAGACCGAACGGGTCGGGCACCTGGCCGCGCGGCTATCCACGCTGGGACCGGCGGCCACGCTGGCCCGCGGCTACGCCGTGGTACAGGTGGCAACGCCGACCGCGACGGAAGTTCTACGCTCGATCGACGACGCGCCGGCCGGGACCAGGCTGCGGGTGCGTGTCGCCGATGGCGCGATCACAGCGGTTAGTGAAGGGCGCACCGATGGTTTCTGATGACGACAACGGCAATGACGGCACCGAGAATGACAGTGCCGAAGATGAAGCGCAGTCCATTACTGCCATTAGTCAGCTTGGCTATGAAGATTGCCGAGATGAGCTGATCGAAGTCGTGCGACTCCTGGAGCAGGGTGGGTTGGACCTCGACGCGTCGCTGAAGCTGTGGGAAAGGGGCGAGCAACTAGCGAAAAGGTGCGAGGAGCACTTAGCTGGCGCTCGCCAACGGATAACGGATGCGCTGGCCGCCGGCGAGCCGGGTCAGCACTGAATCCGGCCAAATTCAAGCGGCCATTTTCATTCCAAACTGGAACACGTTTCAGTTATTCTCTGCTATGCTCCGCGGCTTATGAGTGATGCAGCACTGACGACCGAACTCGGCAGCGTCCTGGTGACCGGAGGTTCCGGCTTCGTCGGCGCCAACTTGGTGCGAACGCTCCTCGAGCGTGGACACCAGGTCCGCTCCTTCGACCGCGCCCCCTCGCCGCTGCCCCAGCACCCGAAATTGGAGGTGCTGCAGGGCGACATCACCGACAAGGCGGTCTGCGAAGCGGCCGTGGACGGCATCGACACGATCATCCACACCGCGGC
>JAVROG010000335.1:0-3695 GCA_032162865.1 Mycobacterium sp.
ACCTTGGCAAACGTGTTAGGTGCTCCCGTCGACGGGGCATGGTGGCCCCACTCGGCCTCGATCGCGCGTGAACTTCCCGAGCTGATCGATGTCCTGTCGCCGCGATTGGGCGACATTGTCTCGATCAGCGTCAACTGGTCGTCGTTGCAGGCTTCGCCGGACCTGGACGCGCTCTACGGCGCGCAACCGTCCCTGCCCGGCAAGGTTGCCACTCGCCAACGTCTGATGACGGTCCGCGGAAGTCTCGCCTCGGCGAATATTCTGGTGGTGCCGTGTAGAACGTCCAGCACACTAGCGGTGATGCTGTTGCGCCAAGCCGCGGACCTTCCCATCCTGCCCTTCGAAGCGCGCACGCAGGCGTTCCGGAGCGGCGATCACATCGTCCAAGCGGCCCGTGCTGAAAGTGAATTGTGCGACGTGCGGCTGCAGGCGGGTGCCGTCGAGCATGACGGTGTGTAAGGCGTAACTCGTTGGCTATCAACTATGTTAGCCCGGCACCGACCGGGTTCTCATGAGTGTCATGAAGCGTGAGGTCGGCGCGGCGCTCGACGTCGAGATCACAGATCCGACCAGGCTCGAGTTTCAGATTGCTGTCGCGCCACATCCGAATACTGAAGTCTCCGAACAGTTATCGTTCCTATTGGACGGACGCCTCGTCGAGGCACGAGAGATCAGCGGTATGCACGGCAACCGTATTCATTTGCTGGACGCGCCGGTGGGCAGTCTCTCGGTTCGTTACGACGCGACGATCGTAGGCAAGGCCGATCCGGCGCCGGTCACCGAAGATGATCTGTCGATGTATCTGCGCCCGAGCCGCTATGCCGAGGCGGACAAGCTGTATGGCTTCGCGGCAACCGAATTCGGCAACTATCTCGATTCGGCGGCACTGTTGGAGCGGGTATCGCTCTGGGTGGGCACCCGGCTGAACTACGTGCCGGGCTCCAGCGATCCGATCGACGGTGCGGTGGAGACCCTGCTCGCCGGGGCGGGCGTCTGCCGCGACTACGCACACCTGGTGGTTGCGCTGCTGCGGGCAGTTTTCGTGCCGGCCAGGGTGGTGTCGGTGTACGCACCGGGCCTGTACCCCATGGACTTTCACGCCGTCGCTGAGGCGTTCGTCGACGGAGGCTGGCGGGCGGTCGACGGCACCCTGCTGGCACCGAGGCAGTCATTAGTGCGCATCGCCACCGGCCGTGATGCCGCCGACATCGCCTTTCTGACCAATCATCGGGGGGCCATCACGCTGACCAGCATGATGGTCACCGCGATCGTGGACGGCGACTTGCCCAGGGACTCGATCGACCAGATCGTCTCTATCGGCTGACGGCGAATTCGATGGGAAGCCTTAGTGGCCCGCTCAGGCTCACCATCGGCTTCCAGGGCGCGGGACCGGAGACACGCGGGTGTCGTATCCGGCTGGTCAGGACGGTCAGCGCCTCAGCAAGTTCGCGCCTGGCCAGGTTGGCCCCCAGGCAGTAGTGAATGCCGCCGCCGAAGGTCAAGATTGCCGGTGCTCCCTCGCGAGTGATGTCGACGCGATGCGGATCGTCGTAGACAGACGGATCCCGGTTCGCCGCAGCGGTATTCACCAAAACCGTGGTGCCGGCTGGAAACAGGTAGCCGTCGACCTCGGCGTCCTCGACCACACGACGAAGGGTGCCGCCCGCGATCGGGGAGTGGCGCATCGTCTCTTCGACGGCGCACATCGCCAGTTCGGGTCGGCGGGTGAGCAACTCCCACTGGTCTGGGTGCTCGCAGAGCACCTGCACCGAAGCGGCCAGCTGATTGCGGGTGGTATCCGTACCCGCCAACAGCAGGCCGCCGGCGAGCATGCGCAGTTCGGCGGGGTTGAGGCGGTCGCCGTCATCTTCAGCGCGGATCAAATCGGACAGCAGGTCGTCGGTCAGGCTGTGCCGCCGACGCGCGACCATCTCGTCGACATACTCGTCGAGCTGCCCCCACGCGCGCATGACGAGCGCCTCGATTTCTTTGACACCCACGATGAAGCTGAAGGCTTTGAAAATTTCGTCCGCCCACAACGAAAACTGTTGCCAATCCTCGCGAGGCGCTCCTAGCAACGCGCAGATAATGGGGACCGGGTAGGGGCGCGCGAGGTCGGCGACAACGTCACAGTGATTGGTTTCGAGACCGGCATCGGCCACCTGGTCGATCAGTCCGTTCATCACCTCGACCATGGTGTCGTGCAGCCGCAGGGTGGCCCGGGGAGTGAACGCCTTCGACGTCAGGCTGCGCAGGCGATGATGTGCGTCGCCTTCCAGGCAGAGCAGACTATTGACAACCTTGTCCCAGAGCGGTCCCGAAGTAATACCCTGCACAACCAGATTGAGCCCCGGGGGGATCAGGAATCGGTTATCTCGCAGTACGGATCGGACCAGGTGATACGAGAGCACCTCGGGTCCGAACGGTCCCAGTGCGATCGGTGCCTGCCGTTGCGCCGCGAAGATGCGCGGATAGACCGCGACGGGCGTCTCGGTGGCGTCGTAGGTCAGTGTCGGTAGATCGGCGTCGAAGATGTCTACGGGAGCGGTACCGACAGCCATGACGGCTCCTTGAGCTAGCTCTACGCGCCGAAGCTCTGCGCACTCGTGTGTGTGTGCGCGGACAACTACGTCGTAATGTATGGCCATTGAGCGGGAGTGTCAACGCCTTATCAGCTGCCGTGCGGGTCAGACGTGTTGAGAGTCGCGACCACCTTGTCGTACTCGCCCCGGGCCTCGCCGTAACGCAGGAACTTCACCCGCTCAACCTGGATCTCCCTGGCGTCGGGTTGGGTTTCCAACAGGTTGACAACCTCCTCGATGAAGTCATCGAGCGGCATGGCGAACTCGCTTTCCCGTTGTCCGGGAAGCAGATCCGTGGCCACCGCCGGCGGCACCAGCTCTTTCAGCTCGACACTCGTGTCGGCCAGTTGCAGCCGCAGCGACTCGGTCAGCATGTGAATGGCGGCCTTCGAGGCGTTGTAGCTGGGGGTGACCTTCAGCGGCGCGAACGCCAGGCCGGACGACACGGTGACGATGGTGGCGTCGGGTTGGGTTTGCAGGTGCTCGATGAACGCCGCGATAAGGCGGATGGGTCCGAGCACATTGGTGACGATTATCGATTCGGCGGACTCGAGGAACGTCTCGGGCCGGTGCCAGTCCTCGATCTTCATGACGCCGGCCATCGCGATGACGACGTTGAGGTCGGGGTGCCGGGCCAGCACCTCCTCGGCGGCCGAACGCACGCTTGCCGGATCGGCGGTGTCGATCTGCACGGTGTCGATACCGGGATGCTCGGCGGCAATGCGTTGCAGCAGTTCAGTCCTGCGGCCTCCCACAATCACTGAATTGCCATTTTCCTTCAGACGCAGCGCCAGCGCCAGGCCGATTCCGCTGGTCGAACCCGGGATGAAGATGGTGTTTCCGGTGATGTTCATGCCTTCAGCCTGCCGACCCGGCAGTGATCTGTCGCATCCATGTCGACGATTATCGACATGCGTACGGCGCGTATCAATAGCGTCGATCGCAACTAGATCGGGCCGCCCCGATCGACACCCGAGCGAGGGCTAGTGTCGCCGGTGTGGACTTCGAGCTCGACGACGAGCAACGGGCCTGGCTGGGCGAAGTACGGCAGTTCCTCCGGGACAACGTCACCGCTGCACTGCGCGCCGAGATGGCCGAGCACGATCTCGAGTT
>JAVROG010000336.1:0-19291 GCA_032162865.1 Mycobacterium sp.
AACTAGTAGCCCTCTTGGGGGCCGACGAGCAGGCACGAGTATTCTTCTGCAACTCCGGAACCGAGGCCAACGAGGTCGCATTCAAGCTGACTCGGCTGACTGGACGTACGAAAATCGTTGCCGCACAGGAAGCTTTTCATGGCCGTACCATGGGTTCGCTGGCGCTCACCGGGCAGCCCGCCAAGCAAGCCCCGTTCGAGCCGTTGCCGGGCAACGTCACCCACGTCCCGTACGGTGACGCTGACGCGCTGATCGCCGCCGTCGACGACGATACGGCCGCAGTTTTTCTCGAACCGATCATGGGGGAGAGCGGGGTCGTCGTCCCACCCGAGGGCTACCTGGTGACCGCCCGGGAAGTCACCTCCCGCCACGGCGCCCTGCTGGTGCTCGATGAGGTACAAACCGGAATGGGCCGCACGGGAGCCTTTTACGCCCACCAACACGACGGCATTACCCCGGATGTGATCACGCTGGCCAAAGGTCTCGGCGGAGGCCTGCCGATCGGGGCTTGCCTAGCGGTCGGGCGGGCCGCCGACCTGCTGACACCCGGCCTGCATGGCAGCACTTTCGGTGGCAATCCCGTCTGCACGGCAGCAGCGTTGGCGGTGCTGAAGGTGCTTGCCGCTGACGATCTCGTGCGCCGCGCCGACGTATCAGGCAAATCGCTCAAACATGGAATCGAATCGCTGGGCCACCCGCTGATAGACCACGTGCGGGGCAGAGGACTGCTGCAGGGCATCGTGCTGTCCGCGCCCCACGCCAAGGATGTTGAGATGGCTGCCCGCGACGCCGGTTACCTGGTGAATGCGGCTGCACCCAACGTGATTCGGTTGGCGCCGCCGCTGATCATCACCGAATCCCAACTGGACGGCTTCGTCGCCGCTCTGCCGGGGATCCTCGACGCCGCCGGAGCTCATGATGCCCCGCCGGCGACGATGCGGAGCGAAGCGATGAGGTGGGGGCACCTCCCGCTCGCGGGGGAGAGTGGCGCAGATGCCTAGGCATTTTCTGCGCGACGACGACCTCACCCCGCCGGAGCAGGCCGAGGTCCTCGAACTGGCCGCCGAACTCAAGAAGAACCCGTTCAGCCGTCGCATCCTGGAGGGACCGCGCGGCGTCGCGGTCATCTTCGACAAAAACTCCACCCGCACCAGGTTTTCCTTCGAGATGGGGATCGCGCAGCTCGGCGGGCACGCGGTCGTCGTCGACGGTCGCAGCACTCAGCTCGGCCGCGACGAAACTCTACAGGACACCGCAAAAGTGTTGTCCCGCTTCGTCGATGCCATCGTATGGCGGACGTTCGGGCAGGAGCGGCTGATCGCCATGGCCGCTACCGCAACGGTGCCCGTCGTCAACGCGCTCTCCGATGAGTTCCACCCTTGCCAGGTGTTGGCCGACCTCCAGACCATCGCCGAACGCAAAGGGCCGCTCAAAGGTCTGAAAATGACCTACTTCGGCGACGGCGCCAACAACATGGCCCACTCCCTGATGCTGGGCGGGGTCACCGCCGGCATGCAGGTCACCGTCGCCGCCCCCGAAGGCTTCACGCCGGATCCGGGCGTGGTGGCCGCTGCCCAGCAACGTGCCGGGCAAACCGGCGCCCAGGTGACCGTGACCGCCGACGCCGATGCTGGGGCGGCGGGCGCCGATGTTCTGGTGACCGACACCTGGACGTCGATGGGCCAGGAGAACGACGGGCTGGACCGTGTCGGGCCATTTCGACCGTTCCAGGTCAATCAGCGACTGCTCAGCTTGGCTGACGCCGAAGCCATTGTGCTGCATTGCCTTCCGGCGCATCGCGGTGAGGAGATCACCGACGAGGTGATGGACGGGCCGGCCAGTGTGGTGTGGGACGAGGCCGAAAACCGGCTGCATGCGCAGAAGGCACTGCTGGTGTGGCTGCTGGAGCGATGCTGATGACCAGCGGAGGGGCCAAGGCGGCGCCCGAGGTTAGTGGAAACCGCGCAGGCCGACAGGCCCGCATCGTGGCGATCCTGTCCACGGCGGAGGTGCGCAGCCAAAGTGAACTGGCCGCCCGGCTGGCCGCCGAAGGCATCGAGGCCACCCAGGCGACTTTGTCACGCGATCTCGAGGAGCTGGGCGCGGTCAAACTGCGCGGCGCGGACGGCGGCGTCGGGGTTTATGTCGTCCCCGAAGACGGCAGCCCGGTGCGCGGCGTCTCCGGCGGCACCGGCCGACTGTCCCGGCTGCTCGGTGAACTGCTCGTCTCCACCGACTCCAGCGCGAACCTCGCGGTGCTACGCACCCCGCCCGGCGCGGCGGACTACCTGGCCAGCGCGATCGATCGAGCCGCGTTACCGTACGTCGTCGGCACCATCGCCGGCGACGACACCGTGTTCGTGGCTGCCCGCGACCCGATGACCGGCGCTGAGCTGGCTGCGGCCTTAGAAGGCCTGCGAAGAGCTCACGTAGACCTCAAATAAGCTGCTGACTTATCAACCTAAGGAGAACTGTTCATGTCAGAGCGCGTCATCCTGGCGTATTCCGGCGGTCTGGACACCTCGGTGGCCATCAGCTGGATAGGCAAGGAGACCGGCCGTGAGGTCGTTGCGGTGGCGATCGACCTCGGCCAGGGCGGCGAGGACATGGAAGTGGTGCGCCAGCGGGCGCTGGATTGCGGCGCAGTCGAGGCGGTGGTCGTTGATGCCCGCGACGAGTTCGCTGAGGGCTACTGTCTGCCCACCATTCTCAATAACGCCCTGTACATGGACCGCTACCCGCTGGTGTCCGCCATCAGCCGGCCGCTGATTGTCAAGCATCTGGTCGCGGCGGCGCGTGAGCACGGCGGTGGCATCGTCGCGCATGGCTGTACCGGTAAAGGAAACGATCAGGTCCGGTTCGAGGTCGGATTCGCTTCGTTGGCACCGGATCTCGAGGTATTGGCACCTGTCCGCGACTATGCGTGGACGCGCGAGAAGGCGATCGCCTTCGCCGAAGAAAACGCCATTCCGATCAACGTCACCAAACGCTCGCCGTTCTCGATCGACCAGAACGTCTGGGGCCGCGCGGTGGAGACCGGGTTCCTCGAGCACCTCTGGAACGCGCCCACCAAGGACGTCTATGACTACACCGAAGACCCCACGGTCAACTGGAACACCCCCGACGAAGTGACCGTCGGGTTCGAAAAAGGCGTGCCGGTATCAATAGATGGAAGCTCGACGTCCGTTTTGCAGGCCATCGAGGAACTCAACCGTCGCGCCGGGGCGCAGGGTGTCGGGCGGCTCGACGTCGTCGAGGACCGACTGGTGGGTATCAAGAGCCGCGAGATCTACGAGGCGCCCGGCGCGATGGTGCTCATCACCGCCCACGCCGAACTCGAGCACGTGACCTTGGAGCGCGAGCTGGGGCGGTTCAAGCGCCAGACGGACCAGCGCTGGGCCGAGTTGGTCTACGACGGGCTGTGGTACTCGCCGCTGAAGGTTGCGCTGGAAAGCTTCGTGGCCAAGACCCAGGAGCACGTCACCGGCGAGGTGCGACTGGTCCTGCACGGCGGGCACATCGCCGTCAATGGCCGGCGCAGTGCCGAATCGCTGTACGACTTCAATCTGGCCACCTACGACGAGGGCGATACCTTCGACCAGTCGATGTCGAAGGGCTTCGTCTACGTCCATGGGCTGTCGTCCAAGCTCTCCGCCCGCCGGGACCTGGCCAGCGAGGCGTGAGCACCAACCAGGGGTCGTTGTGGGGCGGCCGGTTCGCCGGCGGTCCGTCCGACGCGCTGGCCGCGCTGAGCAAGTCCACTCACTTCGACTGGGCGCTGGCTCCCTACGACATCACTGCGTCGCGCGCCCACACCGTGGTGCTCTACCGGGCCGGACTGCTCACCGAAGACCAGCGTGACGGCCTGCTGGCGGGCCTGGACAGCCTTGCTGAGGACCTCGCCGACGGCAGCTTTGGCCCGCTGGTCACCGACGAGGACGTGCACGCCGCGCTGGAACGCGGCCTGATCGACCGGGTCGGGCCGGAGCTGGGCGGGCGGCTCCGGGCCGGGCGGTCCCGCAACGACCAGGTGGCCACCCTGTTCCGGATGTGGCTGCGCGACGCGGTGCGCCGGGTCGCCGACGGTGTGCTCGACGTCGTCGCGGCGCTGGCTGAACAGGCCGCCGCCCACCCGACGGCAATCATGCCCGGTAAGACCCATCTGCAGTCCGCCCAGCCGATTTTGCTGGCGCACCACCTGCTCGCGCACGCCCAGCCGTTGCTGCGCGACGTGGACCGAATCGTCGACTTCGACAAGCGCGCCGCCATATCTCCGTACGGTTCGGGCGCGCTGGCGGGATCGTCGTTGGGCCTGGATCCCGACGCGATCGCCGCGGACCTGGGTTTTTCCGCCGCTGCTGACAATTCCGTCGACGCCACCGCCGCCCGAGACTTCGCCGCCGAGGCGGCGTTCGTGCTCGCCATGATCGGCGTGGACCTGTCCCGGCTGGCCGAAGACATCATCATCTGGAGCTCGACGGAATTCGGCTACATAAGTTTGCACGACTCGTGGTCCACCGGTAGCTCGATCATGCCGCAGAAGAAGAACCCGGACATCGCCGAACTGGCCCGCGGCAAGTCCGGGCGGTTGATCGGCAACCTGGCGGGGCTGCTGGCGACGCTGAAAGCCCAACCACTGGCTTACAACCGTGACCTGCAGGAGGACAAGGAACCGGTCTTCGATTCGGTGGCCCAGCTGGAGCTCTTGCTGCCGGCGATGGCCGGCTTGGTGGGCAGTCTGACGTTCCACGTCGAGCGCATGGCCGCGCTGGCCCCGGCCGGCTACACGCTGGCCACCGATATCGCTGAGTGGCTTGTACGGCAGGGCATTCCGTTTCGGTCTGCGCACGAGGCGGCTGGTGCCGCAGTGCGTGTCGCCGAGCAGCGGGGTGTCGGGCTGCAAGAACTGACCGACGACGAGCTCGCCGCTATCAGCCCTGAGCTGACACCGAGTGTTCGTGATGTGCTGACCATCGAGGGCTCGGTGTCCTCACGCGACGCCCGGGGCGGCACCGCGCCCGCGCGGGTAGCCGATCAACTGACCACCGTGGCCCAAGTCGCTGGCCGGTTGCGCAACCAGCTGAGACGCTGAGCACGCTGCCGTTCCTTTGCCGGGGAGATTAGGGCGACTAAGCTGGACGTTTTAAGAATCCGTTTGAACGTTGCGGCATTGATGTTCGTATCAAAGGGGTGGGACCAATGAGCGTCATCGCAGGGGTCTTCGGTGCCCTGCCCCCTAACCGCTATACCCAGCGCGAACTCACCGACTTCTTCGTCAGCATTCCGGAATTCGAGGGCTACGAGGACATAGTTCGGCAGCTGCACGCCAGCGCCAAAGTCAACTACCGCCATCTGGTTCTGCCGTTGGACAGATATCCGACATTGACCGACTTCGGCGTCGCAAACCGTATCTTCATCGAAAAGGCCGTGGATCTTGGCTGTGAGGCCCTGCTCGGCGCGCTGGACGAGGCCGGTTTGCAACCGCAGGATCTCGACGCGCTTATTACGACAACGGTCACCGGTCTGGCAGTGCCGTCGCTGGACGCCCGGATAGCCGGGCGGGTAGGGCTGCGCCCCGACATACGCCGGGTACCGCTCTTCGGTTTGGGGTGTGTGGCAGGAGCAGCCGGGGCCGGCCGCCTGCACGACTATCTGCGCGGTGACCCGGACGGTGCAGCCGCCTTGATCTCAGTCGAGCTTTGCTCGCTCACCTACCCCGGCTACAAGCCGTCGCTGGCCGGTCTCGTCGGGAGCGCGTTGTTTGCTGACGGCGCTGCCGCGGTGGTAGCAGTGGGCGAGAATCGCGCCGAACAGGTCGGCGCCAGTGGGCCGGACATTCTTGACTCCCGCAGCCACCAATATCCGGACTCGCTGCGCACCATGGGCTATGACGTGGGTGCCGAGGGCTTCGAACTCGTGCTGTCGAAGGATCTTGCGGCCGTTGTCAAGGAGAACATCGGCAACGACGTCACCTCGTTCCTGGGCGCGCACGGCTTGACCACCACCGACATCGGTGCATGGGTCAGCCATCCCGGTGGGCCCAAGATCATCGAGGCGATCAACGAGACCCTCGATCTGCCGCCGGAGGCCCTGGAGCTGACCTGGCGCTCGCTGGGTGACATCGGCAACTTGTCGTCGGCGTCGGTGCTGCATGTGTTGCGTGACACCATCGGCAAGCGGCCGCCCAGCGGAAGCCCCGGGCTCATGATCGCGATGGGTCCCGGTTTCTGCTCCGAACTCGTTTTGCTGCGCTGGCATTGATGCGCGCCTGCGGATTCTCCATCCCATAGAACATCACCTCGGAAGTGACGTTGATGGGACGACCGGAGTTGGACGCAGAGTTTCCGAGAGGCACGATTGGTGATTGTCGGGCTGACTGATCCTGCCGGTCCCGAGGCCATCCACCCGAGCGAACCCGAGTTGCCTGGCCGTCGATATTCTTCCTCCGAGCGCAAGAAAGGCCAGGTCGTATGAGCAGTCAAGATGAGCTCATCCAGGCTCTGCGCCAGTCGCTGAAGGAAAACGAGCGTCTCAAACGCGAGAATCGAGACTTGCTGGCCTCGGCGAATGAGCCGATCGCGGTGGTGGGAATGGCCTGCCGGTATCCCGGCGGTGTGGAGTCCCCGGAGGACCTCTGGGAGATGGTGGCGCAGGGCCGCGATGTGGTGTCGGATTTTCCGACCGATCGCGGCTGGGATCTGGCGAATCTGTTCGATTCGGATCCCGACGCGACCGGGAAGTCTTATGCCCGGTCTGGCGGGTTCCTTGCAGGCGCAGGAGATTTCGACGCGGAGTTCTTCGGGATTGCGCCCAGCGAGGTGCTGGCGATGGATCCCCAGCAGCGGTTGTTGTTGGAAGTTTCGTGGGAAGCCTTGGAGCGGGCCGGAATTGATCCGTTGCGGCTGCGGGGAACGCCCACCGGCGTATTCGCCGGTGTCTTCCACGGTTCGTATGGCGGTCAGGGTCGAGTCCCCGGCGATCTGGAGAGATACGGTTTGCGCGGCTCGACATTGAGCGTGGCTTCGGGTCGGGTGGCTTACGTGTTCGGCTTCGAAGGCCCTGCTGTGTCGGTGGATACGGCGTGTTCGTCGTCGTTGGTGGCACTGCACTTGGCGGCCCAGTCGTTGCGGTCGGGGGAGTGTGATCTGGCGCTGGCGGGTGGCGTCACTGTGATGGCGACACCGGCGATGTTCGTCGAGTTCAGCCGGCAGCGGGCCCTGTCTGCTGACGGGCGGTGCAAGGCATATGCGGGCGCCGCCGATGGGACCGGATTCTCCGAGGGTGCTGGCGTGCTGGTGGTGGAGCGGCTCGCCGATGCCCAGCGGCTGGGGCATTCGGTGCTGGCCCTCATACGTGGGTCTGCGGTGAACCAGGATGGCGCCTCCAACGGACTGGCGACACCTCATGGTCCGTCGCAGCAGCGAGTCATTCGTGCGGCGTTGGCGAGCGCACGATTGGGTCCGGCCGACGTGGATTTGGTCGAGGGACATGGCACCGGAACGACGCTGGGTGATCCGATCGAGGCACAGGCGCTGCTGGCGACCTATGGGCAAGACCGGCCCGCGGACCGGCCGCTGTGGCTGGGATCGATAAAATCCAACATGGGGCATACCTCCGCCGCCGCGGGGATGGCTGGGATCATGAAAATGGCACTGGCGATGCGCCATGGGGTGATGCCTAGGACCTTGCATGTGGATATACCTACGCCGCATGTGGATTGGTCGGCGGGTGCGGTGTCGCTATTGACGGATTCCCGTGGGTGGCCGGTACAGGATCGTCCACGGCGGGCCGGGGTGTCGTCGTTCGGGATCAGCGGCACCAATGCGCACGTCATCGTGGAACAGAGTCCTGCGCCGCCTTTAGCGGCGAAAGATGTTGCTGCCCAATCAGATATCAGCCGAGCGGTTCCGTGGGTGGTGTCTGCGCGTTCGGCTGCGGCGCTGACCGGCCAGGCACGCCGGCTGTTGGCCTACCTGGGCGGCGACCGAAATCTAAACCCGACGGATGTCGGCTGGTCGCTGGTGACGACGCGCTCGTTGTTCGAGCACCGGGCCGTAGTTGTCGGCACCGAGGGTGAACAGCTGATGGCAGGCTTGGCCGGTTTGGCCGCCGGGGAGCCCGGGGCCAATGTGGTGGTGGGCCGCGCTGGCTCGGTGGGCAGGACGGTCTTCGTCTTTCCCGGTCAAGGCTCGCAGTGGGCTGGCATGGGCGCCGAGTTATTGGATACTTCAGCAGTATTCGCCGATCATATGCACCGGTGTGACAAGGCGCTCGGCGAGTATGTGCCATGGTCGCTGCTCGACGTCGTGCGGGGAGTTGCGGGCGCCCCGGGCCTGGATCAGGTGGACGTGGTTCAGCCGGTCCTGTGGGCGGTAATGGTCTCGCTTGCGGAATTGTGGCGTTCTGTCGGCGTGCTACCCCACGCGGTAATCGGCCACTCACAGGGCGAGATCGCAGCGGCATACGTAGCGGGTGCGCTATCGCTGGAAGATGCCGCCCGAGTTGTGGCGCTGCGAAGCCGGTTATTGGTGCAATTGTCGGGTGCCGGGGGCATGGTCTCGCTGGCGTGTGGGCAGCAGCGCGCAGAGGCGATGTTGGCGGGATTCAATGGCCGCCTGAGCATCGCTGCCGTGAACGGCATTTCGGCAGTCGTCGTCACCGGCGAGCTGGACGCTCTCGATGAGCTGGTGCGACGTTGTGAGTCCGACGACGTCCGTGCCCGCAGGATCGATGTCGACTACGCGTCCCACTCCGCACAGATCGACACGATCCGGGAGCCTCTCGTCCGGGCGCTAAAGGGAATAGACGCACGTCCGTCCAAGGTGGCATTTTTCTCGACCGTCACGGGTCAGCGACTGGATACCGCCACCTTGAATGCCGACTACTGGTACCAGAGTGTGCGGCAGACAGTGCAGTTCGACCGGGCGGTGCGCAGTGCCTCCGAGGCGGGTTACCGGGTGTTCATCGAATCCAGTCCGCATCCGGTGTTGATTGCGGGCGTCGAAGAAACGCTGGCTGATCGAAATATCGCTGACCGCAGCGTAATTCCATCCCTGGGCCGGGACGAGGGTGGGTTGGACAGGTTCTGGCTCTCGGTAGGCCAGGCCAACGTGGCGGGCGTGCAGGTTGATTGGCAGGCGGCATGCGCGGGCGGACACCGCATCGACTTGCCGACGTATGCCTTTCAGCGGCGGCGATTCTGGTTAGCTCCCGAGTCGGCTGCGGCCGACATTGGCGCTCTGGGTATTGCCGGAGCCGGGCACGCGATGTTGAGCGTGGTTGTGGAAAGACCCGATTCGGGTGGGGTCGTGCTGTCCGGTCGGCTATCCACCGCCGCCCTGCCGTGGCTGGCCGATCACGCCGTGGCCGGGGTGGTGCTGTTCCCTGGCGCCGCGTTTGTGGAGTTGGCCTTGCGCGCCGGTGACGAGGTCGGTTGTGGGGTGGTGGAGGAACTGACGCTGTCCGACCCGTTGCCGTTGCCGGCTTCCGGTCACCTCCGGATTCAGGTGGTGGTTGACGCGGCAGGCGAATCGACCCGTCGCGAGGTGGCCGTGTATTCATCGCAAATGCAGCCGGATTCGGACTGGACCTTGCACGCCACGGGCGTATTGAGCACTGGTTCCTTGAAGCCGCTCGCAGACCTGTCCTCCTGGCCACCGGCGGGGGCGGTCGCAATGGACACCGGCGACGCATATGGGCAGCTGGCCGCACGAGGGTACGAATACGGCCCGGCGTTTCAGGGTCTGCAGGCGTTGTGGCGGCGTGGTAACGAGGTATTCGCTGAGGTCGCTGTTCCGGAGGATGCCCGCGAGACATTGAGCGGCTTTGGAATTCACCCAGTGCTGTTGGATGCGGCCTTGCATGCGATGGGCGTGGTCGGCGAGCAGGCCCAGACGATGTTGCCGTTTTCCTGGCAGGGGCTGTGTTTGCATGCGGCGGCAGCGTCGCGGGCGCGGGTCCGGATAGCGCCTGTCGGTGTGGGGGCCGTCTCGATCGAGCTGGCTGACGCCGCGGGGTTGCCGGTGTTGTCGGTGCGGGAGTTGGCAGTTCGCCCGGTGTCGGCGGGGCAGCTTTCTGCAGCTGTGGCGGCGTCACAGGCCGCTGCTCGCACTGATGCCGGATTACTGGAGGTGGCGTGGTCACCGGTGACGTTGGAGCCCAGCGGTATTGCCAGCGCAGACGTTGCGGTATGGGACGCGGGTCCTGCGGGTGGGGGTGTGGACTCGGTGCATGCCGCCGTTCACGGGGCACTCGGACGGTTGCAATCGTGGCTGACAGGTGATGCGTCGGGCGTGCTGGTGGTGCTGACTCATGGTGCCGTCGGACTGGCCGATGACGACGTTTCAGATCTGGCGGGCGCGGCGGTGTGGGGGTTGGTGCGTTCGGCCCAGGCCGAACACCCCGGCCGGCTGGTATTGGTCGATTCGGATGGCTCGATTGATGTTGCGGCGGTGATTGGCTGTGGTGAGCCGCAATTGGTGGTCCGTGCCGGCCTCGTATACGCCGCTCGGTTGAGGGCGGCAGCTGGGAGTGCGGCGCTGCAATTGCCCGCGGGGAACTGGCGTTTGGTGGCCGGCGGTGGCGGAACCTTGGAAGATCTGGTGCTGCGATCCCGTCCTCACGCGGAGCTGGCTGCGGGGCAGGTGCGGGTGACGGTGTCCGCGGTGGGGGTGAACTTCCGGGATGTCCTGGTGGCACTGGGAATGTATCCCGGCGGCGGGGAGCTGGGCGTCGAGGGCGCTGGGATCGTGATCGAGGTGGGTCCGGGTGTGGCTGGGCTAGCGGTCGGCGACCGGGTGATGGGTCTACTGGGAGTAGTCGGCTCCGAAGCCGTCGTGGACGCGCGGCTGGTCACCGCCGTGCCGGCGGGGTGGTCGTTGCTACAGGGCGCGAGTGCGTCGGCGGTGTTTCTGACGGCCGTGTATGGCTTGTCGGAGTTGGCGGGCGTCAAGCCGGGCGAGAAGGTGCTGGTGCACGCCGCGACCGGCGGGGTAGGTATGGCCGCGGTGGCGTTGGCTCGGTACTGGGGGTTGGAGGTTTTTGCCACCGCCAGTCGTGGTAAGTGGGATACATTGCGGGACATGGGATTTGATGACTCCCATATCGCGGACTCCCGGACGTTGGAGTTTGAGCAGAAGTTCCTGTCTACCACTGGGGGCGGTGGACTCGATGTGGTGCTGAATTCGCTGGCCGGCGATTTCGTGGATGCGTCGCTGCGATTGTTGAGCGGTGGTGGACGATTCATCGAGATGGGGAAGACCGATCTTCGGGATGCAAGCAGCATTGCCGAGCGATATCCGGGTGTCGAGTACCGGGCGTTCGATCTCATCGAGGCCGGTCCAGACCATATTGCTCAGATGTTTGACGAGCTGACGAACATGTTCGAGATCGGCGCTTTGGAACCGCTGCCGCTCAAGGCGTTTGATGTGCGATGCGCTGCTGCGGCATACCGGTTCGTCAGCTTGGCGCGCCATATCGGCAAAGTGGTGTTGTCGGTGCCCGGCGCACCCGGTGGTCTGCTGACCGGGTGCAACGGCGGGCTGGCCAGTTCCACGGTATTGATCACCGGCGGGACCGGGATGGCCGGAGGGGCGTTGGCACGTCACCTCGTGACCCGCTATGGAGTGGCTCACGTGGTGTTGGTCAGTCGAACCGGTGAGCAGGCTCCTGGCGTCGCGGCCTTGATGGCTGACTTGCGCGGGGACGGAGCCGAGGTGTCGGTGCGGGCTTGTGATGTGTCCGATCGCGATGCAGCGGCAGCACTGATTTCCGAGCTCGGCGACCAATATCCATTACGGGGGGTATTCCACGCCGCCGGACTACTCGATGACGGGTTGATCGAGTCGTTGACTCCGGGCCGGGTGGATGCGGTTCTGCGGGCCAAAGTTGATGGCGCTTGGAATCTGCACGAACTGACTCAGAACATGGATCTGACCGCGTTCGTGATGTTTTCGTCGATGGCCGGCATTGTCGGCACCCCCGGGCAGGGCAACTATGCTGCGGCCAACAGCTTCCTTGACGGACTGGCGGCTTACCGTCGGGCGCACGGCCTCCCAGGACTGTCCATTGCGTGGGGCCTATGGGAGCAAAGCAGCGCGATGACCCGGCATCTCGCCGACCGGGACAAGGTTCGGATGAGCCGGTTCGGATTGGCGGCCCTGTCAACCGCGCAGGCGATGGAGCTACTCGACGCCGCCCTACTCGCCGATCGCGCGCTGGTGGTCGCCGCACGTCAGGATCGGGCCGCGCTGGCGGCAGATATTAACGGTGCACTACCGCCCATCTTGAGTCAGCTGGTCGCTCGCCGTCACCGTCGCGTCGTTGACGACGCCGGCGCCACTTCGGCTTCGACTTCCGGTCTCACCGGACGCTTGCAGGGACTGACCGCCGAACAGCGACTCAGCGAGCTCGTGGATTTGGTGTGCAGCAACGCCGCAACCGTACTGGGTCGATCGAACAAGTCAGATATTGATGCTGATCTTGCGTTCCAGAGCCTCGGCTTCGACTCGCTTACCGCGGTGGAACTGCGCAACCGCCTCAAAACCGCTACCGGACTGACGCTTTCGCCCACTCTGATATTCGACTATCCAACCCCCGCCGCACTCGGCGAACATCTCGACGTCCGGTTGGCCGCCGCCAGTCCGGACGTTCGCCTGCCCGACCGAATGGACCGTTTCAACGAAATCACCCGGGAATTGCACACCTTGCTCAACCAACCCGACTGGGACTCCGAGGCCAAAACGCATCTCGCCACCCGCATTCAGAACCTTCTGAGCCCGCTCGTCACATCAGTCGATGACTTCGACGTCGACGACGGAGACATCTACTCTGCCAGCGAAAGCCAACTCTTCGCGATCCTCGACGAAGAACTCGGCTCCTAAGGCATCGTAGGAGCATCAGTGCCGGAAACCTCCAAGCAGCTCGATTACCTGAAGCGCCTCACCGCGGACTTGCGCCGGACGCGACGGCGTGTCGCGGAGTTGGAGGGCAAGCTGTACGAACCTGTGGCCATAGTGGGCATGGCATGCCGCTATCCGGGTGGAGTTGAATCCCCGGAAACTCTGTGGGACATGGTAGTTGAGGGTCGTGACGCGGTTTCAGACTTTCCCGCGGACCGCGGTTGGGACGTGGCGGGGTTGTACGATCCGGACCCGGACGCCAGGGGCAAGATGTACGTGCGCCAGGGCTCATTTCTGTCAAACGCCGGTGATTTCGATGCCGGCTTCTTCGGCGTAGGACCCAGCGAAGCGCTGGCGATGGATCCCCAGCAGCGGTTGATGCTGGAGTTGTCATGGGAAGCGTTGGAGCGGGCCGGAATTGATCCCCTTGGATTGCGGGGCTCGGCCACCGGCGTGTTCGCCGGGGTGATCCACGCGGGCTATGGAGGCGAGGTAGTAGGCGAGTTGGAGGGCTATGGCCTCACCGGCTCGACGTTGAGTGTGGCCTCGGGGCGGGTGTCGTACGTGTTGGGCCTGGAAGGTCCGGCAGTCTCGGTGGACACGGCATGTTCCTCGTCATTGGTGGCGATGCACCTGGCCGCGCAGTCGTTGCGCTCGGGTGAAACCGATCTGGCGTTGGCCGGTGGTGTGACGGTAATGGCCACCATCGGTGCGTTTGTGGAGTTCAGCCGTCAGCGGGCGTTGGCCGCCGATGGCCGGTGCAAGGTCTATGCCGGTGCCGCCGACGGGACCGCGTGGTCGGAGGGCGCTGGGGTGCTGGTGCTGGAGCGTCTGGCCGATGCCAAACGGTTGGGGCATCCGGTGTTGGCGTTACTGCGCGGAACGGCGGTGAATCAGGATGGGGCGTCTAACGGATTGACCGCCCCGAATGGGCCGGCGCAGCAGCGGGTGATTCGAGAGGCGCTGGCCAGCGCCGGGCTGACGGCGACGGAAGTCGATGTGGTCGAGGGCCACGGCACGGGGACCACGCTGGGTGATCCGATTGAGGCACAAGCCCTCTTGGCGACCTATGGGCGGGAGCGCCGAACCGACCGGCCGCTGTGGTTGGGATCGATCAAATCCAATATCGGCCACACGTCGGCTGCCGCAGGTGTTGCCGGGGTGATCAAGATGGTGCAGGCGATGCGCCATGGCGTGCTGCCTAAGACACTGCATGTGGATGTGCCTACGCCGCATGTGGATTGGTCGTCAGGTGGCGTGGCGCTGTTGACGGAGTCACGGGCGTGGCCAGAGGGCGACGGTCCGCGCCGGGCTGGCGTTTCGTCCTTCGGAATCAGCGGAACGAATGCGCACGTCATCGTGGAGCAGGCCCCTCCCGTCGCCGCAGAGCCGCCCACCGAACGTCATTACGAGGGCCCGGTCGGGTGGGTGCTGTCGGCCCGGTCGGCAGAGGCGTTGCGCCGACAGGCGGATCGGTTGCTGGCGCTGGTCGATACTGACAAGAGCTTGAGTGTGGTCGATGTGGGCTTCTCGCTGGCGTCCACTCGGTCAGTGTTCGAGCATCGGGCGGTGCTGGTGGGCGCTGAACGCGACGCCCTGATGGCTGGGCTGGCGGGGCTGGCCACCGGCGAGTCCGAAGCCGGTGTGGTGGTGGGGCGTGCCGGGGCAGTCGGAAAGATGGTGTTCGTCTTTCCTGGGCAGGGCTCACAGCGGCTGGGTATGGGACGCGAGCTCTACGGTCAATTCCCCGTCTTTGCGCAGGCTTTCGATGAGGCCACTGCGGCTCTCGACCCACATCTGCGGTTGCCGCTGCGAGAGGTGATCTGGGGTTCTGACGCAGAGTTGTTGGAGAGCACCGAGTTTGCTCAACCAGGCTTGTTTGCCGTGGAGGTGGCTCTAGCGGCGTTGCTGCAGTCCTGCGGGGTCGTGCCGGATTTCCTGATGGGTCACTCGGTCGGTGAGATTAGCGCTGCGTGTGTGGCCGGGGTGTTGTCATTGCCTGATGCCGCCAGGCTGGTGGCGGCACGGGGCCGACTGATGGCGGGGCTCACGGCTGGTGGAGCGATGGTGGCGGTTGCTGCCAGTGAAGCCGAGGTGCTGCCGTTGCTCACTGCGGGTGTGGATATCGCCGCGCTCAATGGCCCCGATTCACTGGTGATCTCCGGTGCCGACGCGGCGGTCGGTGCGGTGGCGGAGCAGTTGGCGCAGCGGGGTCACCGCGTTCGCCGCTTGCCCGTCTCGCATGCATTCCATTCGGTTCTGATGGAGCCGATGCTTGAGGAGTTTGCCGAACAGTTAGCCGGCATCTCAGCTGCGAAGCCGCGAATGGGGCTGATTTCCAATGTGACTGGCCAGCTCGCAGGCCCAGAATATGGTTCGGCGCAATACTGGGTTGAGCACGTGCGTCGGCCGGTACGTTTTGTCGACGGTGTTCAGACCGTCGAAACATCCGGTGCTGCAACCTTTGTCGAGGTGGGTCCGGCCGCCGGGTTGACGGCCAGCCGGGACCGGTCTGTGATGGTGCTGGCGAAAGGCCAGCCCGAAGTTGATTCGTTGCTCACCGCGTTGGGGCGCATGTTTGTCTCGGGTGTTGGCGTGCACTGGGCCGAGGTCCTGGCCGGTTCGGGCGCGCATCGGGTGCAGCTGCCGACCTACGGGTTTGTCCACAAGCGATATTGGTTGGAGCCGCTGGGTATCGGTGGCGAGAATGTCGCGGGTGCGGGGTTGGTGGCAGCTGCTCATCCACTATTGGCCGCGGTGGTCGAGCGGCCGGACTCTGGCGGGGTAGTGATGACGGGGCGGCTGTCGCTCGCCGACCAGGCGTGGCTTAGCGATCACGCGGTGGGTGGGACGGTGTTGTTTCCGGGTGCAGGATTTGTCGAGCTTGCGATCCGTGCCGGTGATGAGGTCGGCTGTCCGGTGATTGAGGAGTTGACGCTGTCGGCGCCGTTGGTGTTGCCGCTGTCCGGCGCAGTGCAACTGCAAGTCGTGGTGGGCGCGGCCAGTGAATCGGGCGCCGGTCTGTTGATCTATTCCCGCCCTGCTGAGCAGGGTTCACGCTGGGCGTTGCACGCGCAAGGTGTCCTGACTAAAGGATCCGTGGAGCCGAGCGCAGACCTGTCGGTTTGGCCGCCCGAGGGCGCGGTACCGGAGGACGTGACCGGAGCCTACGAGCGGTTAGCGGGGCGGGGTTACGACTATGGTCCGGCTTTTCGCGGCATGCAGGCGATGTGGCGCAGGGGAGACGAGGTATTCGCCGACGTCGCAATCCCGGAGCGCGCCGGAGTGACGACGGGTGGGTACGGGATTCATCCGGCGATCTTGGACGCGGCGTTGCATGCGCTGGGCATTGCCGACCAACAGGATTCGACCGTCTTGCCGTTTTCGTGGCAGGGCATTTCGCTGCATGCCGCCGGTGCTTCGCGCGTTCGGGTTCGGTTAGCGCCGGTCGGTTCTGGGGCGGTTTCGGTCGAAGTGGCCGATGGGGCAGGGCTGCCGGTGTTGTCGGTGCATAGGTTGGCGATGCGGCCGGTGTCAGCTGATCAGTTGTCGCTGGCGGCAGCTGCGCCGGAATCCGGCGAGGGATTGTTAGAGCTGGCGTGGTCACCGGTGTCGTTGGAATCCAACGACACCGGTGGGGCCGATGTGGTGGTCTGGGAGCCACAGACCGGTAACGCGGTGGTGGAGTCGGTGCATGCCGCGACCCATGCAGCGTTGGGCGTGTTGCAGCCCTGGTTAGGCGGTGACCAGTCTGGCGTATTGGTGGTGCTGACCAGCGGCGCCGTCGGGCTACCCGGTGATGATGTACCGAACTTGTCGGGCGCGGCGGTCTGGGGACTGGTGCGTGCGGCCCAAGCCGAGCATCCAGGTCGCGTACTGCTGGTGGATTCAGATGGTTCGCTGGATGTTGCAGATGTAATCGGTTGTGGTGAAACGCAATTGATGATTCGTGCGGGTGAAGCTTATGGAGCCGGATTGGTGCCGGTGATCCCGACCACTGTGCTGCGTCAGCCGGAAGACTCTTTACCGTGGCGGTTGATCGCCGGCGGAGGGGGGACATTGGACGATCTGGCGCTGCAGTCTTCCCCGCGGGTGGAATTGGCCGCTGGGCAAGTGCGGGTGGCTGTCGCCGCGGTTGGGGTGAATTTCCGGGATGTGTTGGTGGCGCTGGGAATGTACCCCGGTGCCGCGCAGCTGGGGGCTGAGGGTGCCGGCTTGGTTGTCGAGGTCGGGCCGGGTGTGACCCGACTTACCGTCGGTGATGCCGTGCTGGGGATACTGGGGGTCGCAGGTTCGGAAGCCGTAGTGGATGAGCGGTTGATTGTGCGGGTGCCTCAGGGGTGGCCGTTGGTGGAAGCCGCGGGCGTGCCGGTGGTGTTCTTGACGGCGTATTACGCCTTGTCGGTATTGGCCGGGGTCAAAACTGGCCAGACGGTGCTGATACATGCCGCAGCCGGGGGAGTGGGCATGGCTGCGGTGCAGTTGGCTCGGCATTGGGGATTGGAGGTATTCGCTACTGCCAGCCGTGGCAAGTGGGATACATTGCGCGCGATGGGCTTTGACGATACGCACATCGCCGATTCCCGCACTCTGGATTTTGAAGATAAATTCTGGCTGGCCACCGACGGCGCTGGCGTCGACATCGTGCTCAACTCACTGGCCGGTGAGTTCAATGACGCGTCGCTGCGGTTGTTGCCGAGGGGCGGTCGATTTATCGAGATGGGCAAGACCGACGTTCGTAACGCGGACGCGATCGCCGAGGCGCACCCTGGGGTTGGGTACCGGGCGTTCGACCTCATGGAGGCTGGTCCCGAGCACATCGCGCAGATGTTGGATGAGTTGATCGGGCTGTTCGCTGCCGGTGCTCTACATCGGCTGCCGCTGAAGACATGGGATATCCGTTGTGCGGCGGAGGCTTATCGGTTCGTGAGCCAGGCCCGCCATGTCGGCAAGGTGGTGCTGACGCTGCCCGACGGGCCCAGTATTGGGTTGGCAGCGGGCACCGTGCTGATTACCGGTGGCACCGGGATGGCAGGCGGGTTGCTCGCTCGTCATGTGGTGAACCGGTACGGGGTTCGTCATCTGGTGTTGGCCAGTCGTCGCGGCGAAGCTGCCGAAGGGGTCACTGGGTTGGTGGCTGATTTGGAGCAGGCGGGAGCGCAGGTAAGGGTGGTTGCCTGCGATGTGGCTGATCGCGCGGCGGTTGCGCGGCTACTGCAAGATGTGCCCGAGCGGTACCCGCTTGCCGGCGTTATCCACGCCGCGGGGGTGCTGGATGATGGGGTGATTGCATCGTTGACGGACGAACGCATCGACACCGTATTGCGCGCGAAAGTGGATGCGGCGTGGAACTTGCATGAGCTGACTCAGCATCTGAATTTGTCTGCGTTCGTAATGTTTTCGTCAATGGCTGGTATCGTCGGCGCGCCCGGACAGGGTAACTACGCGGCAGCCAACAGCTTTCTCGACGGGTTGGCCGCATACCGGCACAGCATGGGATTGCCTGGCCTGTCGCTCGCGTGGGGGCTCTGGGAGCAAGAGTCAACGATGACCCAGCATCTCGGGGACCGGGACAAGGCAAGACTCAGCCGAGTTGGGCTGGCTCCCATGTCCAGCCGGCAAGCGCTTGAGCTGTTTGACACCGCCATGCTGATGGATAACCCGGTCGTCGTAGCCACGCGCTTGGATCAGCGAGCATTGGCAGCCCACGCAGATGCGCTGCCTCCGCTGTTTAGTAGGTTGGCGGTTCGCAACTCCCGGCGCTTCATCGCTGCGACCGATACGACAACGGTGTCCAAGACGGGCCTACTGGCGCGACTGGCTGGCCTGTCGGCCGAGCAGCGACGAAGAGAGTTGGTCGAATTGGTGTGCAGCAATGCCGCCACCGTGCTGGGCCACTCCAGCACTGCGGACATCGTCGGTGACCGCGAGTTTCAAGAACTTGGATTTGACTCGCTGACTGCCGTCGAACTCCGTAATCGGCTCAAAGGTGCAACTGGACTTACACTTTCGCCGACGCTGATCTTCGACTTCTCGACTCCGTCCAGGCTGGCCGAGCACCTCGATACCGAGCTCGCCGCTACGCCTACGGGGACCGATAAACCCGATGTAATGGTCCGGTTCAACGACATCAGCCGCGAATTGCAAATCCTATTGAACCAGCCCGAGTTGAACTCTGAAGACAAAGCACAGCTCGCGGCGCGCATCCAGTCCCTATTGTCCAACGTGACCGAACCAGCCGCCGCCGAGCCGGCTCATCTTGATAGTTTCGATGACGACTTAGAGACAGCCACCGACAGTCAACTGTTTGCGATCCTCGACGACGAAGTAGGCCTCTGATTGGTGGGCGTTTTTCCGTCGCTAGATATTGTTGTCCACGACCAGGACAACGT
>JAVROG010000337.1:0-9880 GCA_032162865.1 Mycobacterium sp.
GGACGCTGATCAACGCCGTGGGTGGATTTCCGCTTCCGGGTGCGGCCCGGATCCCGAGTCAGTATCTGGTCGCGATGATGGCGGTCGGCGCCGGCACCGACCCACGCGCCGCACGGCTCGTCTATGAGCTTTTCGAAGAGACATCACCCGCTGGCCGCGGCGGCTGCGCGAGGATGCTCATCGACGAAGTGGGGCAGCGCTACCTCAGCCTGGACGGCCTGACGGTGCCGACTTTGGTCATCGGCAGCGAACGCGACCGCCTGACGCCGATCAGCCACTCCCGCAAGATCGCAAAAACCGCGCCCAATGTCGTGGGCCTCGTCGAACTGCCCGGCGGCCACTGCTCAATGCTGGAACAACCCCAAGCGGTGAACCAGCAGCTGCGCGGACTCGCCGAGTCTGCGATGGCCCGGCACGCCCAGGTCCGGCGTATCAGCTCATAGCAGCGCGGCGACCTGGGCAGCGGCTCGCTGGCCGGACCTGACCGCGCCGTCGAAGTACCCGGTCCACTCGTCTGCCGTCTCGGTGCCGGCCCAGTGAATGGGTCCGACCGGCTCACGCAGCACCCGACCGTACTTCGTCCACGACCCGGGCGGTACCGCCGCAGTAGGGCCTCCTGGCGCGAATTCCTCTGCGCCCCAACGATGATCAGCGTAGTCGAGGGGGGTCAGAGCTTCGTCTCCGAACAGTGCAGCAAAGCAGCGCAGTACGTCGCGACGGCGCTGCTCAGCGGGTAGCGCATCGAAGGCGCGAGAATCGACGAACCCCAGCAGCAGGCCCGGCCCGTCGGCGTCCGGGCTGAGGTCGAAGGTGATGAACACCGGCCCTTGGTCAGACAACGACTGGCCGGAGAACCCATTGGTCCGCCAGAACGGCGTCGAATATGCCGCATAGGCCTTGCTCAGCCGGCCCTGCGGCCAGTTGTTGGCGAGCTGGGCGTATTCGGGGGGCAGCGGCGGATTGAATTCGATGGCTGCCCGGTGGGCGGGCGGGACCGCGACGATGACGAATCCCGCCTCGGTCGCTCCCCGATCGGAGGTGACCGTCACCCCCGAGCCGTGTCGCTCGATGCGTCGCACGGGTGCGTTGAGCAGCACACGATCGCCGAGTTCGGCCGCCGCCGCTACGGCGATCTGCTGGGTGCCACCCGGGAAATGGTCCTGCTGGGCGCCGTTCTTGGTGTCGAGCAACCGGTTCAGGCCGCCAGCGGCGCGAACGTAGCGGGCCGCGTGCAGCATCGAAACGGCGCCGGGTTCGCAGCCCCACGTCACTCTGCTCATGATCGCCATCAGGTCGCGCGAGGAGGCGGTGGCCCGGACCATGCCTAGCCACTCGCCTAGGGACACGTCGTCGAGTTGGCGCGCTCGCTGCGCCTCCCAGGGGGCCGCGACGGGCACGCTGCGAGAGATCCTGGCGAATTGCCACTGCAATCGCCCGATGTCGAGCAGCCCGATCAGCGAGAGCCTGGGAATGGTGCCGGTGTAGGAGCGTGACGAACCGCGCCAGCGGATCACGTTCTTGCCGTGGTGATGGGTCGGGGTGGTCGGAATCTGCAGATCGGCAGCCAGCGCCTGGACCGCGTCCTGGGTGGGACCGACGAACGATCCACCCAGATCGATCGGCAGACCGGCCACGCTGCCGGTGAACGAGCGGCCGCCCACACGATCGCGGCCCTCGAATACCAGCACATCATGACCCTGTCCCGTCAACTCGCGAGCTGCGGTCAACCCGGCGAAGCCGGCGCCCACCACGACAATATCGACAGTCCGCGGAGGGTTTGTCACGTCCTCCAGTGAACCGCATTTACCCGGTTCCGTACTGTAATTTTTTTCCCCCGGATCATCAGGCAGGTGCGTTGAAAGTCTTCACCGCTTTATATGGCCTCGCCGACGCGGCCGAACGTGCACGCGATCTGCGCGACGCCGGTGCAAGTGGAGTTGCCACCTTCGAAGGTGCGCACGACGTGTTTGCGCCGTTGACATTGGCGGCCGCGGTGGGTGGCCTGGACCTGCTGACCAATGTGGCGATCGCTTTCCCACGGAACCCGATTCACCTGGCGCATCAAGCCAACGATCACCAACTGCTCAGCGCCGGGCGGTTCATTCTGGGACTTGGCACTCAGATCCGCCCGCAGATCGAGAAGCGGTTCGGCGCCCAGTTCGATCGTCCGGTGGCGCGCATGACGGAGCTGATCGCGGCCCTGCGCGCAATTTTCGAAACGTGGAATTCCGGTGCGCGCCTTGACTTTCGGGGTGACTACTACCGGCACACGCTGATGACCCCGACGTTCAACCCGGGGCCGAATCCCTACGGCCCGCCGCCGATCTACGTGGGTGCTCTCGGGCCAAGGCTGACTAGGGCGACCGCTGAGCATGCCGATGGTCTGCTGGTGATGCCGTTCGGCTCGAAGCGGTTTCTGCAGACGAACACCATGCCCGCGGTGCGCGCGGGTTTGGAGGCCGGCGGCCGGCAGGCGGAGGATTTCACGATCATTCCCGAAATCATCGTGTCGGCCGGCGATACCGACGCCGAGCGCGAGCTTGCCGCAGCGGGTACTCGGCGGCTGCTGTCGTTCTACGGGTCCACGCCCGCGTACCGGCCCGTCCTGGCCGCGCATGGCTGGGAGGACCTGCAGCCCGAACTCAATGCAATGTCCAAGCAGGGTCGCTGGCAGGAAATGGCCGATCTGATCGACGACGACATCATGGGAACCATTGCGGCCTGTGGCACCCCGGCCGAGATCGCCGCCCACATCCGGGACCGCCTCGACGGCGTCTCGGGCAGCGTGTTCCTCTACCAGGCGGCGCCCATCGGCTTGTCCACCCTGGCCGAGATCATCGACGCATTGAACAAACCCGCCGCAAGCTAAGGTGCCACGGTCAGCCAGTCGGCGAACCCCGACGGGTCGTGGCGGCCCAGCGCGCCGTGCTCGTAGAGACCCCATCCCTCAACCGGATCGGCGTCGCCGTCGCGGCACACCGCGCGGCCGACATGGTCGATGACGCCGAAGCCGGACCGGCCGATAATGCCCGGGTCGGTCATGTCGTAGGTCAACCTTTCGGCGAACTTTTCGCCTTTCCACACCCCGTGCAGCCAGTCCGAGTCGCCGCCATAGCCGCCGCCGACGTGGATCGGCACCGGCAGTTTGGACTCCACATCGAGGTGGACCGGGGTGCCGTCCGGCCGGGTCGCATCGATGGTCGCCCCGGTCGGAATGCGGGTGCCGGAACGATAGTGGATTTTCACCCGCGGCCAGCCCATCTGCTCGACGCGACCGTCGCGCCACACCCGGGTGCAGTCGTTGAGCGAGCGGAACCCGTTTGGCTCCTCCTGGATGATCAGCACAATGGCGAAGTCGTCGAACGCGATTGGCACGTACAGCCACCACATGCCCTCGAACGGCGGGTCGGCCGGCCGGCCCGCAGGCTCGGCCTCGCCGATCGGACGGATGCCCCAGGATCGGTCGCGGCTGCCGATCCAGGTCGCCGGATCGACCGCGATCTCTGCACCGTCCACGACGAGCTGACCACTCCAGCTGCCGAGTTGGGCGAACCGTTGGGCGTGCAGCGTCACCCGGTTGCCCGCCCGCAGGATGTGCGGCTGTTCCTGGACGACATCGAACAGGCCTTCCCAGGTGAGATCGGCTGCGATGCCCTCGGTTTCGTCGAGCACGATGCGCAGTTTGCGCAGCGGTTCGATGACCTCGACCCGGTAGCCGTTGACGTGCTGGTGCAGCCGGTCCTGGTCGATGGCGTCCGAAACGTGCACCGCCGTCTGGGTATCGCCGCGCCTGATGAGCAGGAACGCATCCTTGACCCCAAGATTGGGGTAGTAGCCGATTCCGGTGATCAGAAATATGTTGCCGGTGCGGTCGTGGGCGTTGAAGTAGGAGCGGTCGTAGAAGTTTCGGTCGGAGGAGCCGGGCCAGGCGATCGGCTGCGGAACCTGGTGAACCGGGTACTCGTCGAGCGGGCCTAGTGATTGCGGCATTAGCGCTCCTCTCCGATAAAGCGTTTCATCAATCCGGCGTGGTAGAACAGGGTCTCCACGTCGTCGGGCTTCTCGGTCTCGCCGAAGTGCACACGCCGCGCGCCGGTGCGCATGAACACGCACGCCCACATCACGCCCGAATAGGCGTAGTACCAACGCAGGTCGCCGAGTTCCACGCCGGTGAGCTCCTGATAGGTGGCGCGCACATCGTCCTCACGCATCACGCCCGGCAGGCCCGGCAGTGTCGCCAGTCCGGCGAGTTCCTCAAACACCTTGTGGGCGTAGATCATCCAGGCAGCATCGAGTTCCCGCGGACCCAATGTCACCATTTCCCAGTCCAACACCGCCACCGGCTCGAATTCCCGGTACAGCACGTTGCCCACCCGGGCGTCGCCCCACAGCAGTACGGGTTCGCGCGCGGCGGATTCCTGCGGCCAATTGTCTTGCAGCCATTCGAAGCTACGTTCCACCAACGGTGACCGGCCGATATCGGGTACCGCGAAGTCGTACCACGACCGTACCCAGCCGAAGTGCCTGCGCAACGCGGTATCACCGGTCAGGCCTTCGGTCAGGAAGCCGAATGTCTTATCTGCGTTGGGGATCGAGTGCAAGGTGGCCAGGACTTTGACCGAGGCGTCCTGCAGCTTGCGCTGTTGTTCGACGGGCGCGTCGGCGAACCAGTTGCCGCCGAATGTGTAGGGCATGACGTCGGGCGGCACCACCCCGTCGACGTAATCCATCAAGAAGAACGGCGCTCCCAGCACCTCCCCGGTGTTCTCGATCCAACGGACCCGAGGGACGGGGACGTCGGTCAGCTCACCGACTTGCCGGATGACTTCGAATTGGTGGTCCAGGCGATAGGTCGGGAAGACCGGAACGTCTTCGTTGGTGGGCGCTACCCGGGCCACCAATTTCTGCTCTACCGGCTTCCCGTCGTGCACCCAACGGGCGGTCAAGATGATGGTCTCCGAGGACATGCCCGTCGAATCGACGCCGCTCTCCACGGTTACCTCGGGAGTAGCACCATCTGGCAGCACCGTCGACAACCATTGCGACATCAGACTGGGGACGGTGGCGGTGTCGCGGCTCGAGCGCTGCATGCGGTCAATATCTTCGACAGCCGGTTCATTGGCCACGAGTGCTTCCTTTGCGGGGTAATTACGATACGGTAGGTAGCGTTATGAAAGCAGACCCGTCAACCCTTGACAAGGCCCCCGGCGCCGGACGGCCCCGGGATCCGCGCATCGACTCGGCCATCCTGGCGGCGACCACGGAACTGCTTGTGGACATCGGCTATTCGAATCTCAGTCTGGCCGCCGTCGCAGAACGTGCCGGAACCACGAAGTCGGCGCTGTACCGCAGGTGGTCCAGCAAGGCCGAGCTGGTGCACGAGGCCGCATTCCCCGCGGCGCCGACCGCTTTGTTGTCTCCGGCCGGAGACTTTGCCGCCGACATCGCGATGATGATCGAGGCCGCCCGCGACGTCTTCACCACGCCGGTCGTCCGCGCCGCGCTGCCGGGACTGGTGGCGGACATGACCGCGGACGCCGAGCTCAACGCGCGCGTGATGAGCCGCTTCGCCGACCTGTTCGCCTTGGTGCGAATACGACTGGGTGAGGCAATTGAGCGCGGCGAGGCGCATCCCGACATCGACCCGGACCGATTGATCGAGTTGATCGGGGGAGCCACTATGCTGCGCATGTTGCTCTACCCAGACGAGAAACTCGACGACGCGTGGGTGGATCAGACCACCGCCATCATCGTGCACGGGGTAACCCGTTGACGGCCGCGATCGTCACCGGCGGCAGTCGCGGCCTGGGACGGGCGATCGCCCTGGCATTGGCGGCCGACGGGGTGGCGGTGGCCGTCGCCGGCCGTACGGAGCAAGTGTGGGATGACCGGCTACCCGGAACCATTGGCGAGACGGTCGCCGACATCGAGGCGGCCGGTGGACGGGCGGTGGCGGTCCGGGCCGACCTGACTGACCGCGACGATATCGGTCGATTGGTTGAGGCTTCTCGAGATGCGTTGGGCCCGATCACAATTCTGATCAACAATGCTGCGTTCACCGCGCCCGGTCGCCCTCCGGTGCCGGGTGCCGAGCCGCGGGCGAAGAGCGCCAAGCCCAAACCAGGCTGGCCCGGTTTCGTCAGTACACCACTGGCCGCCTATCGCCGGCATTTCGAGATCTCGCTGTTCGCGGCCTACGAGCTCATGCAGTTGGTCAGTCCCGACATGATCAGCGGCGGGGGCGGCTCGATCATCAACATCACCTCGGTCGCGTCGCGGCTGCCCGGCGACGGGCCCTACCCCGACCGCAGTGCCGGAGTGCTGCCCGGCTACGGCGGCTCCAAGTCGGCACTGGAGCACCTGACGCAATGCGCGGCCTTCGACCTTGCCGACTACAACATCGCGGTGAACGCTCTCGCGCCGTCCAAACCGATCATGACGCCCGGCCTGTCCTACTACGCCCATCGCTTCAAGGACGTCAGCACCGCTGACGAATTCGCCCAAGCGGCAGTGCAACTGGCGCGGGTGGACGCGGGTGTGGTCACAGGGCGCACGATCGGTCACCTTCAGGTGCTCGACGGTACCTTCACGCCGTTCACTGTGTGAACTCGTTCAGGCGGCGTGCCGGTGGATCAGCGCTTCGCCGATGGCGGCTTCGAATTCGCTGATCTCGATTCGTGGGTAGCCGGGTAACGGGGGCGCGGTGGACTGGTGCCTCGCTCCGGTGGGGGTGACGTATTCGGCTGTGTGCCTGCCGTTTTCGTTGGTGGCTGTCACGCGCCAACCGGGTGATTCTTTGGCGTAGTTGCAGCGTTCGCACGATCCGACACCGTTCTCGGCCGTTGTGCGGCCGCCACGCTTATAGGGCTGGGTGTGATCGCGGTGCCGGATCGGTGCGTCGCAATACGGGGTGCGACAACGTTGATCGCGCAGCCCGATGAACTGTGCCAGTCCCGGCGGGAAATGCCGCGACCGGGATTCCATCGCCACCAGCGCACCGGTTGTGGGGCAGGCGTAGAGCCGTCGCAGTGTGGCCCACGACTGCCGGTCGGCCAACGCGCTGGTGACCAGGTTGCGGGCCACCGCTGCGGGGATCGGCCCGTACCCGTCGATCACCGCCGCGCTGCTCGCCTCCCCGATCAGGGCCTCATCGGAGATCACCAAATTGACCGCGATGGGCGCGGGCACGGTGGCGGGCGTGCCGGTGACGCGTTCGACCAGGGTGTCGGCCATCACCTGGCCTCGTGAGCGGCCGTCGAAGGTAGCGTCGGCGGCGCGGCGCAGCGCCGCATATACCCCGACGCCGCGCGCGACCGGCAATAGGACGCTGACCCACGTCATGGTGTCCGGAGCCGGCCGGATCGTCACCGTGCGGTCATTCTCGGCCTTGGCGGCGCGATCGACCACGGTGTGCGGATCTTTCCGATAGGCAATCGCCTTGGCGGCCGCCGTCAATTCGGCATCACCTTTGCCTTCCAGGCTCGCCGCGTTCGAACACAACTCGCGATCCAACTCGCGCCGGTCATCGACGTCCAGACAAGCCGATTCACGCACGATCAACGTTGCTCGCCACTCCGACAGGATCCCGCGTTCCAGAGCCGCCAGGGTGTGCGGCATCTCGTACACCAAGGCCTTCGCGAATCCCAGGTGGCGGCTACCTCGTGCCGGGGAATCGCGCCGGGCCAGGGCAATCTCACTGGCTACCCCGCGGCAGCGCTTAGCCGCAGGCACGCCGGCCGCGGCTTCCGACGCGCGCCGCTTTGCCTCAAATGCTGCCGCAGCGCGTGCCTGTCCTGCCGCGGCGGCGCACTTGAGCTGCTCCAACTCCGCGATTCGCGCGATCAGCTCAGCCTCGCTGGCATCCTGCTCCGCGCCGTCCAATCGATCGAACATACGTGCGACTCTACTCTTCGGCTATGACAAGCCGCCGCCACTAGACCGGGGCGGCCCGCCGCCGCTAGCCTTCGGCTATGGGGCGCGTTCAGGCCTGGCGCCCAGGGGTCTTCCGCTGATGTTCGGCAAGCCCGCTGGGCGCGTTCTCGCGGTGCTCATTTTGTTGATTCTGGCCGCCGCCGCACTGCGCGGCTATCTTCCGGCTCAGCACGGTTCACGTCCCGAAGAGGTGGGCGGCAGCCGCGCGGCGATGATGTTCCTGGTGGCGGCACTCGCAGCGGCCCTAACGTTGGTGGCGTTTTCGATCATCGCCCGCCTGCGCGACCCGCGCACGGTGGCGCCCAGCTCCGCCGACCTTTCCGAAATGCTTGGTGGCGGCAGCGCCCGACCGAGCTGGCGCGTGGTGCTGATCGCACTCGGGGTGGTTGTGGCCTGGCTGCTGATCACGATACTGCTGTCGCGCCTTTTTGCTGCGTCCGATGTCGGTCTTGATGTGGTACCACCCGATTCGGCGACGCCGCCACCGCCGTCGCCGTCCGGCGGCGGCCAAACGCCGAAACCACAACCCCGACATAAGGACACCGGGGATTCGCTGGGAACCCTGCTGGCGTTCGTACCGGTGCTGTTGATTTTGTTCGCTGGCGGGATCTTCGTATCCCGGCGCAGGCGCCCCCCGGCGACACCGCGAGTGGAATCCCACAGTCGCGTCGACTCCCCGGTGCCCGAGACCACGTCGGAATCGCTGGTCCGCGCGGCAGAAGTCGGACTGGCCGCGATGGCCGACCTGAGCCGCGAACCCCGCGAGGCGATCATCGCCTGCTATGCGGCGATGGAGCGGGAATTGGCCAACGTGCCCGGTGCTATCCCACAGGACGCCGATACCCCCACCGAGGTGCTGGCCCGCGCCGTCGAACACCATGCCCTGCATGCCGATAACGCCGCGCAGCTAGTCAACCTGTTCGAAGAGGCGCGGTTCAGTCCGCATGTGATGAACGAGGGACACCGCGAGACTGCGGTGCGCCTGCTGGAGTTGGTTCTCGACGAAATCGCCCCGCGATCGGGCAGCGCCGCATGAAAAAGCTGGTAGTGCTGGGCATTTGCCTCATGGCAGGGGTCGAGCTGCTGGCCCTGATAGTGCAGGATCGTCGGTTCGTCCTGGCCGCGGCTGGGGTGGCGTTGGCTCTGGTGCTGCTGAATATTCGCCGGGTTCTGGGTCATCCCAATGAGCCGCCGGTCGAACCGGACTCCGACGATCTCGGCGAATCATTGCGCCGGTGGCTGGCCAACACCGAGACGACGATCCGGTGGTCGGAATCCACCCGCTCGGACTGGGACCGCCACTTGCGCCCGATGCTGGCCCGGCGTTACGAACTCACCACCGGCCAACGACAGGCCAAAGATCCGGCGGCGTTTCGTGCTACCGGTGAGATGCTGTTCGGGGCCGAGCTATGGGAGTGGGTCAATCCGAACAACGTCGAGCGTGTCGGTGCCAGCCAACCGGGACCCGGTCGCGCGGCGCTCGAGGAGATTCTGCGAAGGTTGGAGCAGATATGACAGCAAGCGACTCGCGGATGTGATCCAGCTATGACTATGCCGGCCACGACTACCACCGCCCACTGTGAGGCGGTACTCGACGAAATCGAACGCGTCGTGGTGGGAAAGCGCTCGGCGTTGACGCTCATCCTGACCGCCGTCCTGGCGAGCGGGCACGTCCTGATCGAGGATCTGCCCGGGCTCGGCAAGACACTGATAGCGCGGTCGTTCGCGGCAGCGCTCGGCCTCGACTTCACCCGAGTCCAATTCACCCCCGACCTGCTGCCGGCCGATCTGCTCGGCTCGACCATCTACGACATGCAGTCTGGCCGCTTCGATTTCCGGCGTGGGCCGATCTTCACCAACCTGCTGCTGGCCGACGAGATCAACCGCACACCGCCCAAGACCCAGGCGGCGCTGCTCGAAGCCATGGCCGAGGGCCAGGTAAGTATCG
>JAVROG010000338.1:0-10268 GCA_032162865.1 Mycobacterium sp.
GGCGGTAATGACCTTGTTGCCAGGCGATCTCATCCTGACCGGAACGCCGGCAGGAGTGGGGCCGATCGAGGATGGGGACACCGTCTCCATCACCGTCGAGGGAATCGGCACCCTCACCAATCCCGTAGTCCGCAAAGGCAAGTCGTGACTGCTGCGGAGGATATCCGGGTCCGATTCTGCCCGTCGCCGACCGGAACCCCCCACGTCGGGATGGTCCGTACCGCATTGTTCAACTGGGCCTACGCCCGGCACACCGGCGGCACCTTCGTCTTTCGCATTGAGGACACTGACGCCGATCGCGACAGTGAGGAAAGCTATCTGGCGCTGCTCGATGCACTGCGCTGGCTCGGCTTGGACTGGGATGAGGGTCCCGAGGTGGGCGGGCCGTACGCGCCATACCGGCAGTCGCAGCGCGGCGATCTGTACCGCGACGTGGTGGCCCGGCTCTTAGAGGCGGGCGAGGCCTACTACGCATTCTCGACGCCGGACGAGGTGGAGGCCCGTCACGTCGCCGCCGGCCGCAATCCCAAGCTGGGCTACGACAATTTCGACCGTCAGCTGACCGATCCACAGCGAGCGGCCTTTCTGGCCGAGGGCCGTAAGCCGGTGGTGCGGCTACGGATGCCCGACGAAGACCTCACTTGGGACGACCTGGTACGCGGGCCTACCACCTTCGCCGTTGGCACGGTGCCCGACTTTGCACTGACCCGCGCCAGCGGAGATCCGCTGTACACCTTGGTCAACCCATGCGACGACGCACTGATGAAGATCACGCATGTGCTGCGGGGTGAGGACCTGCTGCCGTCGACGCCACGCCAGCTCGCGCTGTATCAGGCGCTGATCCGGATCGGGGTGGCCGAGCGAATTCCGGAATTCGCGCACCTGCCAACGGTATTGGGGGAGGGCACCAAGAAACTCTCCAAACGCGATCCGCAGTCGAACCTATTCGCCCACCGCGATCGGGGATTCATCCCCGAAGGTCTGCTGAATTATCTTGCACTGCTTGGCTGGTCGATCGCCGATGACCACGACCTGTTCAGTCTCGACGAGATGGTCGCCGCCTTCGACGTCGTCAACGTCAACTCCAACCCGGCGCGGTTTGATCAGAAGAAGGCCGACGCGCTCAACGCCGAGCACATCCGGTTGCTCGCCGTGGACGACTTCACCCGCCGGTTGCGCGACTACCTGCAGGTGCACGGTCACCACCTCGGGATAGATGACGCGGCATTCGCAATTGCGGCCGAGCTGGTTCAGACCCGCATCGTCGTGCTTGGTGACGCGTGGGGCCTGCTGAAGTTCCTCAGCGACGACGAGTACGCGCTCGACCCCAAGGCCGCGGCCAAGGAGCTGGGTCCCGACTCGGGTCCGGTGCTGGATGCGGCCATCGCGGCGCTGGATGGTGTCGCGGACTGGACCACGGTGCAGATCGAGGAAGCCCTCAAAGGCGCCCTGATTGAAGGCTTGGCCCTCAAACCTCGCAAGGCCTTCGGCCCAATTCGCGTTGCCGCCACCGGCACCACGATCAGCCCTCCGCTGTTCGAGTCGCTGGAGTTGCTGGGCCGCGATCGCAGCTTGCAGCGGTTGCGATCCGCGCGCGGGCAAGTCGTCTCGCAGTAGGCATGCGAATTTGCCGCCAGAGTCTTTGGTAGTCTGCACAGCGGCTTACAAAGCCTTTACGAAGGCTTACAACGGCTGGTGGCAGCGGCCTCAGGACGCGGACAACAATCTGCAGAATGGGCTCTGGCCAGCGGTTATAGGTAGCCAATGGGGTATGGTGTAATTGGCAACACAGCGGTTTCTGGTACCGCCATTCTAGGTTCGAGTCCTGGTACCCCAGCAGAGTCCCACCGGCGCCAAAGCAATTAGGTGGGCATACCGGGTTGCGTTATGCTGGCAGCTCGGATCGGTTCCGGCCCCGTCGTCTAGCGGCCTAGGACGCCGCCCTCTCACGGCGGTAGCGTGGGTTCGAATCCCATCGGGGCTACAAAATCGCAAGGTCAGCCAGTCTGACCCGTGCCCTGTGCGGCTGGCGCGGTCGTTCCCCCCACCGGCATGTGCGGCATTCCGAGCTTGCGGTGATCCCACGAGCGAGTCCGGCGGCTGACGATATGGACGCCCACCCGCTTGTTCATCATCTGATCGACGAGGGGCTTCACGTCGTCGCTGTAAGGGCCGGTGTAGCGCTCCCACACACTGACGCCCACCCGATGCAGGGCCTCGGGCTCGTCGATGATCTCGGCAACGCCCTCGAAGGACACCCCGCGCAGCGTGTCATAGGTGTCGCCGTCTTCGAGTAGGAAGCTGACCCGCGGATCGCGCTTGAGGTTGACCGCCTTCTGCGATTTGGCTTTAGTCTCCAGCCAGATTTCGCCGTCCACCACGGCGTACCACATCGCCGTCAGGTGCGGCTGTCCGCTCGGTCCGATGGTGGCCAGCGTCCCGGTGCGGCTGTTGTTGACGAAGTCGACGATTTCAGCTTCGGACATGACGATGCTCGCGCGCTGATTGGTTCCCATCGCGTCAGTCTGTCAGGTGCGAAATTCGAGTGTGCACCGACGGCTTTGACGGTGTGCTGATGGTGGTGAATTCGCTCCAATTCTCCCGCCTACGTTGCAATGGCGACGCGGTGGGTGCGCGCACTCACCGGTCAGAGTCGACGCGTGATGGCGTCGGCCGCGGCCAATAGGTCAGCCGCCCAACGTGCCCCGGGTCGGCGGCCTATCCGGTCGACCGGTCCGGAAACCGAGATGGCCGCGACCACAACGCCGCGGCTATCGCGTACCGGTGCCGAAACGCTCGCGACGCCCGGTTCGCGCTCGGCGACGCTCTGTGCCCACCCGCGTTTGCGCACTTCGGCGAGCACCCGGTCGGTGAACATCGCCGCGGGCAGCACCGCCGCCTGGGTGGTGGCGTCACTGTAGGCCAGCAACACCTTGGCGCCCGAACCCGCCGTCATCGGCAGCCGCGCCCCGACCGGGACCGTATCGCGAAGGCCCGCAGTCGGTTCAAGCGCGGCCACACACACCCTCGACGTGCCCTCCCGGCGGTACAACTGCACGCTTTCTCCGGTCGACTCACGCAACTGGGGCAACACCGCCGCGCTCGCAGCCAGCAGCGGATCGTTGACGTGCGCCGCGAGTTCGGTGACCGCTGGACCGAGTCCCCAGCGGCCGTCCTCGTCGCGTCCCAGCAGTCGATGCACCTCAAGGGCCGCTGCCAGCCGATAGGTCGTGGCCCTGGGCAGGCCGGTTCGATCGCACAGTTCGGCCAGCCCACACGGGGATTCCGCGATTACGTGCAGGATGCCTACGGCTTTGTCGAGGACGCCGATACCGCTATGCTGTCTCACAAGGAGATACTAGCGTCTCGCATACTGAGAGCACAGGCCCTGATTGATCCGCGAGTCGCTAATGAGCGAATCGAGGTATTTCGAGATGGCATCGCAGACGCATGACCCAGCCCGGCCGCGGACCTTGGCCGAGAAGGTCTGGGAGGACCACGTGGTGGTTTCGGGTGAGGGGACCGCTCCTGACTTGATCTACATCGATCTTCACCTGGTGCATGAGGTCACCAGTCCGCAGGCCTTCGACGGCTTGCGCCTGGCCGGACGCCCGGTGCGGCGGCCGGACCTGACGATCGCCACTGAGGATCACAACGTGCCCACCGTGGACATCGACAAGCCGATCGCGGATCCGGTGTCACGCACCCAGGTGGAGACGTTGCGGCGCAACTGCGCGGAATTCGGTGTCCGGCTGTATCCGATGGGTGATATCGAGCAAGGCATCGTGCATGTCGTCGGACCGCAATTGGGACTCACTCAGCCGGGAATGACAATCGTCTGTGGCGACAGCCACACTTCTACCCACGGAGCATTCGGCGCAATCGCCATGGGAATCGGCACCTCTGAGGTCGAACATGTGCTCGCCACCCAGTCGCTGCCGCTGCGCCCGTTCAAGACGATGGCGGTCAACGTCGACGGTGAGTTGCCCGCGGGCGTGACGGCCAAAGACGTCATCCTTGCCTTGATCGCCAAGATCGGAACCGGCGGCGGGCAGGGTTATGTCATCGAATACCGGGGCAGCGCCATCGAATCGCTGTCCATGGAAGGCCGAATGACGATCTGCAACATGAGCATCGAAGCAGGCGCCCGCGCCGGCATGGTGGCTCCGGACGAAACCACCTACGAGTTCCTGCGTGGCCGTCCGCATGCGCCGACGGGTGCCGACTGGGACTCCGCACTCACCTACTGGCAGCAACTGCACACCGACCCCGGCGCCGAGTTCGATACCGAGGTGCACCTGGACGCAGCCTCGTTGAGCCCGTTCGTCACCTGGGGAACCAATCCGGGTCAGGGCGTGCCGTTGGCCGCCGCCGTGCCGGATCCTGAGCTCATGACCGATGACGCCGAGCGTCAGGCGGCGGAGAAAGCGTTGGCCTACATGGATCTTCGGCCCGGAATGGCGATGCGCGATATCGCAGTGGACACCGTGTTCGTCGGGTCGTGCACCAACGGTCGTATCGAAGATCTGCGAGTGGTGGCCGACATCTTGCGCGGTCGCACTGTGGCGCCGAGCGTACGAATGCTGGTGGTTCCGGGCTCGATGCGGGTGCGCGCACAAGCCGAAGCCGAAGGGCTGGGAGAGATCTTCACGGCCGCCGGCGCTGAATGGCGGCAGGCAGGTTGTTCGATGTGCCTGGGAATGAACCCCGATCAGCTTGCGCCGGGGGAGCGGTGTGCCGCGACGTCCAACCGCAATTTCGAAGGGCGGCAGGGCAAGGGCGGCCGCACACACCTGGTGTCCCCGGCGGTTGCCGCGGCCACCGCGGTGCGTGGCAAGTTGTCCGCGCCCGCGGATTTCAACTAAACGACTTGCATTCACGCTGAAATTGAGAGAAGGAGCGAGGACCAGGATGGAAGCCTTTGACACCCACACCGGTATCGGCGTGCCGCTGCGGCGGTCCAATGTCGACACCGACCAGATCATTCCCGCGGTCTTTCTGAAGCGCGTCACCCGAACCGGTTTCGAGGACGGTTTGTTCGCGAGCTGGCGCGCGGATCCGTCGTTCGTGCTAAATCTGAGCCCATTCGACCGGGGCTCAGTGTTGGTCGCTGGCCCCGATTTCGGCACGGGATCCTCGCGAGAGCACGCGGTCTGGGCGTTGATGGACTACGGATTCCGGGTGGTTATCTCGTCTCGCTTCGGCGACATTTTTCGCGGCAACGCCGGCAAAGCGGGGCTACTGGCGGCCGAAGTTGACCAAGATGGTGTCGAACTTCTTTGGAAGCTGATCGAGCAGAGTCCGGGGCTGGAAATCACTGTCAATCTTCAAGATCGAAATGTCACCGCGGGAACAGCGGTGTTGCCGTTCAGGATTGACGACCACACCGCGTACAGACTGCTCGAAGGTCTCGACGATATAGCCCTTACGCTGCGGAAACTCGACGAAATCGAGTCTTTCGAGGTGGCCCGTCCGGCCTGGAAACCGCGCACTCTGCCGACCTCTTGAACTGTGCGGCGGCGCCGAATTCGGACTGCGCTGCCGCGATAAACCGAGGCCATTTCGCGGCCGCGCCACCGGTCAAGTGGGGCAAGCGGATTGCGAAATTGACGGCCATTGACGGCTGAAATTGCGCGTGGCTCTTGGCAATTTGCCGGGTAAGGGTTTACCGTTGTGCACTAGTCGGTCCAAATCGAGGACCACTGGCCTCGGAGGGTTGGATGAATAAAGCAGAGCTCATAGATGTGCTCACACAGAAATTGGGCTCGGACCGTCGGCAGGCTACGGCGGCCGTCGAGAATGTCGTCGACACCATTGTGCGTGCGGTACACAAGGGCGACAGCGTCACCATTACTGGTTTCGGTGTCTTCGAACAGCGTCGCCGCGCGGCTCGCGTGGCCCGCAATCCGCGTACCGGCGAGACCGTGAAAGTGAAGCCCACTTCGGTTCCGGCGTTCCGTCCAGGAGCACAATTCAAAGCGGTTGTGTCTGGCGCACAAAAGCTCCCGTCTGAAGGGCCCGCCGTGAAGCGCGGTGTGGTCGCGAGTGCGGCGAAGAAGACGGCCAAGAGGGCTCCGGCCAAGAAGGCCGCAACCAAGGCTCCGGCCAAGAAGGCGGCAACCAAGGCTCCGGCCAAGAAGGCGGCAACCAAGGCTCCCGCCAAGAAGGCCGCAACCAAGGCTCCCGCCAAGAAGGCCGCAACCAAGGCTCCGGTGCGCAAGGCTGCGACCAAGGCTCCTGCCAAGAAGGCCGCAACCAAGGCTCCTGCCAAGAAGGCTCCGGCCAAAAAGGCGACGAGCACACGGCGCGGCCGCAAGTAGTTCTTACACGCAGATACCCTTCGGGTGGCAGTGATGCCTCCCGGAGGGTATTCGCGTGTTAGGCCCGCACATTCGCGGCGAGCGCACCGCCGATGTGGTCGGCCGCGATCAGTCGACCGGCCGACAGCGACAGCACCCAGGTACTGCCTTTGAGGTTGCGCGATTTGTCGGGGCGCACTCCGTCGCGTTCGCACCACCAGGCGATCAGGTCCGGAATCACCTTGCCCTGCGTACATATCACCGGCGTGGCCGCCTGCTCGGCGATCTGCAGCATCCGCTGCCGACCGCGCTTAGGGCTCTTGGCGTAGGCCTCTTCGGTCAGGTTGGGCTCGTTGCGAATCGCCACACCCAGTTCCTCGGCGAGTGGTTCCACGGTCTGGTGACACCGCACCCGGTCGGCGGCGTAGACGTCGGTGGCTCCGAAGGCCAGCAGCTGGCGCACGAGCGCCTCGGCTTGTGCGCGTCCCTTTTTGTCCAGCGGCCGCTTCGTGTCGTCCCCGCGAAAGCGTGACTTGCTGCCGGCGGTTCCGTGCCGCACCAGCAGAACCGTTTTGGTGTCCGGCGGTTGTTTGACGAACCGTCGCAGGACCTTTCGATCCTGCGGGTAGCCGAGCTTCTTCATGGCGTCGGTTACCGGGAGCCACAGCAGCTCGTCGACCTCGTTTCCGGGGGCGAACTCGCCACCGGTGCTCTTCGCCGCCCAGTAGTGCACCTTCTTGACACCCTGGTCGATCGGATAGGTGATGACGGCCAGACACCTACCCAGGTGGGAGTGGTGTCCGGTCTCTTCGAGTACCTCGCGTACGGCGGCCACGGGCGCGGTCTCGCCTGGGTCGACTTTGCCTTTGGGTAGCGACCAGTCGTCGTAACGGGGTCGATGGATCAGGGCGATCTCGATGGACTCGGCCGATTCGCCACTGCCCGGCCGCCACAACACCGCGCCCGCGGCATAAACGGTCCGGCCCCCGGAGCGCTTACGGGCCGATGAGTTTTGGGTCGGCACCTTAACTCCTGCAGGTCGATTCGGCCATGGATGAGTACCGCGGGGTCACGTGCTGCGGTGCCGCTCCATCAGCGAAACCTGGTGATCGCGCACGCTTTCGCCTTTTTGCGGCGACGCGGTCCACTGTCCATCAGGGCCGAGTTCCCAGCATCGGGTGGCCGGGTCCAGCGCGGACTCGAACAATTCGTCCAGTTGTGTGGTCAGCCGCGGGTCCTTGACCTGAGCCATGACCTCGACTCTCCGGTCCAGATTGCGGTGCATCATGTCGGCGCTGCCGATCCAGATTTCGTCGATGGCATTGAAATGCAGGATGCGCGAGTGTTCCAGAAACCGGCCGAGAATCGAGCGCACAAAGATGTTCTCGGACAACCCTTCAGCACCCGGACGCAGCGCGCAGATGCCGCGCACCACCACCTCTACCCGCACACCCGCCTGCGATGCGCGATACAACGCGTCGATGACCTGTTCGTCCACAAGGGCGTTCATCTTGAGTCGGATTCGCGCGTCACGGCCCTCGCGGTGCGCGGCGATCTCGCGCTCGACGCGCTCGATGATGCCGGAGCGAATGCCGTGCGGAGCCACCAAAAGATTGCGGTAGGTCAACTTCCGTGAGTAGCCGGTCAGCGTGTTGAATAAGTCGGTCAGGTCGGCACCGATGTCCGGCGACGCCGTCAGCAGACCCACATCCTCGTACAGCCTTGCCGTTTTGCCGTTGTAGTTGCCGGTGCCGACATGGCAGTACCGCCGGATGAGGGAGCCCTCTCGGCGGACCACCAGGCAGGTCTTGCAGTGTGTCTTGAGTCCGACGAAGCCGTAGACCACATGCACGCCCGCCTGCTCCAGGGTTCGCGCCCAACGGATGTTGGCCTGCTCATCGAAGCGCGCCTTGATCTCTACCATGGCCACCACTTGCTTTCCGGCCTCGGCGGCGGCGATCAGCGCCCGGACGATCGGTGAGTCACCCGAGGTGCGGTACAGCGTCTGTTTGATCGCGAGGACATTCGGGTCGGTGGCGGCCAGTTCGATGAAGCGCTGCACGCTGGTCGAGAACGAGTCGTACGGATGGTGAACCAGCACGTCGCCTTCGCGCAGGGTCGCGAAGATGCTCTTCGGCGTCTCCCGGTCGGCAAAGGCCGGATGGGTGGCTGGAACGAACACCCGGTCCTTGAGATCTGGCCGGTCCACTCCATAGATCTGCCACAACGACGACAAATCCAGCAGGCCAGGCACTTCGATGACGTCGCCAGGATGCACGTCGAGTTCGCGCAGCAGCAGCTCCATCATGCTTTCGGTCATGTCGTCGGCCACCTCGAGCCGTACCGGCGAACCGAACCGCCGGCGTGCCAGCTCACGCTCGAGCGCCTGCAAGAGGTCTTCGTCGCGGTCCTCTTCCACTTCGAAATCGGCGTTGCGGGTAATGCGAAACGCGTGGTGCTCCACAATTTCCATGCCGGGGAACAGCGTTGGCAGGAAGGCCGCGATCAACTCTTCCGTCGGCAGGAATCGGACGATCAGCTGACCGTCGGTTCCGTTCTCACCGCTCTTGGCGTCGAGTTCGACGAAACGATCGACGTTGTCGGGCACCTTGACTCGGGCAAAATGCTGGGTGCCGTCGTCTGGCTGTTTGACGGTGACCGCCAGGTTGAGACTCAATCCGCTCACGAACGGGAAGGGGTGGGCGGGGTCTACGGCCAACGGGGTGAGCACGGGGAAGACCTGCTCATTGAAATACGTCGACAATCGCTCGCGCTCAGCCTCATCCAGGTCGGCCCACGTAACGATGTGGATACCTTCCTCTTCGAGCGCGGGCAACACCGAATCGAGGAACACCCTCGCGTGTCGGCTGGCGATCTGCTGGGTCTGCTCGCCGATGCGGCGCAGTTGTTCGCGCGGGGTCAAACCATCGGCGGACCGCACCGAAAGCCCCATCTCGTCGCGGCGCTTGAGGCCCGCGACCCGAACCATGTAGAACTCATCGAGATTTGAGGCGAATATCGCCAGAAACTTGGCCCGCTCCAGTAGGGGCATCGAGGTGTCGGCGGCCAGGGCGAGAACCCGAGCATTGAAATCCAGCCAGCTCAGTTCGCGATTGAGGTACCGCTCTTCCGGCAGCGGGTCATTGATCGCGGCGGGGGTGGCTGCAGGTGGCGCGGCTGGAGCCGAGTCGTCTTCCTGCCATGAGTTTTCGTCGGGGCGCGCCTGTGCCTCTGGGCTGGCTTCAGTTTCGGTCACCATGCGATCATTGCTTATCACCCGGCGATGCAGCCAGCAGTCGACGGACATCCACCAGCCGTTGGGCCGCCGTTCACCCGCCGGACGAGTTCGCGGCTCGCGTTATCGGTGCGCGACGGCGCGCGCGGTAGCCGGGCCCACCCCGAGCTGCCGGGCGATCGCCAGGTCGGCAGGTGTGTCGACATCGCAACGTAGGCCCGGCCAGGCGCCGGTGAGCTCAATTGCGCCCGAACGGCTATGCCGCACACGGGAATCCGTTCCGAAATGCGGGTCGAGTGCTGCGCCAAATGCGCACAATAAGGCGGTCCCCGTGCCTAGCCGGTCCGCGACGAAGCTGCGCTGGTACTGGCGCGCGGCGGAAATCGCCTCGGCGAGTTCCTGGGTCTGCAACGCTGGTAAATCGCCTTGCAGCACAACGATATTGGCGACCGCATCAGTCATCGCTCGTTCGGCGGTGGTGATGGCACTGTTCAACGGGTCGGGTTCGTCTGCCGGCGTGGGATCGACGAGCACCTCGGCCCCGAGGTCGGTCGCCGCAGCCGCCGCGGCTTCGTCGGGTGTGATGACGGTGATCGATTGCAGCGAACTCACGCGCCTCGCCGCGGTTAACGTGTCCACCAGCATGGCTAACACCACGCTTTCGCGCGTCTGGGCCGAGAAAACTGGGGCTAGCCTGGTCTTGGCGGCAGTCAACCGCTTGACGGCGATGATCA
>JAVROG010000339.1:0-6451 GCA_032162865.1 Mycobacterium sp.
CAGAGCGATATTGTCCGGGTCGCGGAACTCCAGAATGAACGCCGGCCCGATGTCCTTGATCGGTTCGTGTGCGATGCCGATTTCATCGAGATGTTCTGCCGCAGTTTCTAATTCGGCTTTGCTGCCGACCCGGAACGCGACGTGGTCCAGGCCGGTGCGGTCTTCGTCGAAGCGGTCGTCGCTGGCCGGTCGCAACCCCAACAGGCCGCCGCCCATGTCGTAGATGACACCGCCGTACAGAAAGCTCAGTCGTTCGCGCACAGCTTCATCGGCATTCTCGGGTACCTCGACGAGCACCGGCCAACCGAAGACGCTCTCGTAGAACTGCCGTGACCGCTCGATATCGGTGACGGTGAGCCGGATATGCGCGATTGACGTGCTCGAAAGGGCCATCCGCCCCATGGTGCCAGAATCGTCCTTGCTGCCAGAATCGTCCCTGTGCAGATAGGTATGACGATGCCCGTGATGGAGCCCGACCTCGATGCGACGCTGCTCAAGAATTGGGCGCAGGCGATCGACGAGGGCCCGTTCTCGTCGCTGTGTTGGGGCGAGCGCATCGCCTTCGACAATCCGGACAGCCTGACGCTGCTCGGCGCTCTGTCCGCCTGGACCGATCGGGTGCGGCTGGTGACGACGGTGATCGTGCCGCAGCTGCACGACCCGGTGCTGCTGGCAAAGGGGTTGGCGACGGGTGACCTGCTCAGTGGCGGGCGCCTGACGGTGGGAATTGGTGTGGGCGGCAGGCATGAGGACTACAACGCAGTGGGCGCCGACCCAAAGACACAGACAATGCGTGCCATGGCCGAGCGGGTGGCCGTGATGAAACGAGTGTGGGCCGGCGAAAAGACCACCGACTCGGTTCGGCCCGTCGGTCCGCCGCCCGTCCAGGCCGGAGGTCCGCAGCTGCTCGTCGGCACCATCGGACCCAAGACCGTCCGCAGCGCCGCGGCCTGGGCCGACGGAATGGCCGGAACCACGCTTGACCTCGACCTCGTCAAGCAGAACGAGCTGTTCGACGTCGCGCGGAAGGCGTGGGCCGAGGCCGGCAAGCCCGCACCCCACCTGGCGACCTCGTTCTGGTTCGCGTTTGGCGCCGCCGACGAAGCCCGCGACCAGGTGCATCGTCACCTGCGCCGCTACATGAACTGGATTCCGGCCGAGTACGTCGACGCGATGGCGCCGACGACCGGCTGGGCCGGCAACGAAGACGAACTGGTGGCGGCGCTGCGCAAGTTCGCAGAGATCGGCACCGACGAGGTGCATCTCATCCCCACCAGCTCCGACATCGAGCAGCTGCGGCGCGCGGCCGACGTCGCCGCCGCGCTGGCGATCGCTTAACCAGCCGCCGCTTCGGTCGCAGAGTCTTCGCCGGCCGACTGCTCCGATGCCTGACCCTTTCGGAGGAATGCCAGCAGCTCCCGGTATGGGCCGACAAGGTAGACGGTGTCGCCGCCCTGGAGCTGGGCTCCACGCCGCGGATGCAGTGTGACCTGTGCGTCCTCCCGGGTGATCGCAATGACGCGGGTTTGGGTCGAGAGCTGGTGCATGGTCATGCCATCCAGCTCGCTGCCGGGTGCGACATGCATGCCGCCCACCATGAACGACTCTTGTCCGACGGAGAACGTGCCGAGCACCTGAAGGCCCATGGCGGCGCCGATGAACCACGGCGCTGCCAGATCGACAGTCGACCGGACATGGTCGAATCCGAACCGCTGCGCCACCGCGGACCCCAGCGCCCGGTCGTACACGCGCAGCACCAGCGGAACGTCGGATCGGCGTGGCTCGGGAGTGAATCTGTCACCCAGCATCTCGCTCAACACGATCCCGGTCTCGATATTGATCATGTCGTCCTGGGTCAGCACCGCTACCGCGCGGGCCTGATCGATGCAGGCCGATTCCAGCGTCTGCCGCAACGTCGCGTCCCCGAAGATGACCGGTACGTCAAGTTCGGCCACTGAAGACAGGAAGCGGTTGTTCTCGTCGCGTTCGATGACCGCGACGTCGCAGCCAGCCGCTGTGAGGTCACCGACCACGCGAATACCGAACGAACCGAGGCCCACGACGACGACGTGGTTGCGCAGCGACCGCACCTTTCGAGGCCCGGCCGAGTTCAGCAACCGACGGGTGATCAGCAGCTCGGCGAGAAATGCGACGAGCACCGCAGTGGTGATTACGCCGGCGAACATCAACAAGATGCTGAACAATCGCAGCCACGTGGGCTGGTTCATGAAGCTGAAGTCGCCATAGCCGACGGTCGCGACCGTTTCGGTGCTGAAGTACAGCGCATCGACCCACGTCATCCCCGGCGGCAGCCGGTAGGAGTAGCGCAGTAAGACCGTCGACCCGAGCAACAGAAACAGCAAGGCGACCAGCGAGCGATAAAACATCGGGTTGACGTCGTTACGCAGAGCGCGCGCCGTATCGGCTAGTCGGTTCCACCGAGAACGGCGGGCCCGCGTTACCTTCCGCTCGCGGATCTTGATGCCGCGAGAGGCCAATTCCCCTGCGCTGCCGATCATCGCGGTCCAGTCGCCGAGGTGGACGCGGTGATCTCGTCCCGGACAGGCGACGACTTCGCCTGGGTGGGGGCAGTTCTTGCCGTGGATGACCGCCACTGGTGCTAGATCGCCGTAGATTTCGCGCAGGGTCGCCTCGCGTGGCACCTCTGCGCCCGAGACGACGAACTCGATGCCTGCCGCGTTGAACGGGTGCGCCGTGTCCGCCAGGCACGCCTCAACTACCGAGGGCGCCGCCAGGTCGGCGACGTCGAGGATGGCACCGGGTCCGTTGTCGGCCGCCACCGCTTCGCGCAGCACGGTGTTGCCGAGTCGAGCCACCACCCGCACGTCTGGGTTGGTTTTCCTTGTCAGCAAGGCGATTTCGAGATTTCGCGCGTCGTCATCTCCGGCGCAGACCACGGCGTCGGCAAGCTCGAGGCCGGCGTCGGCCAGGTTATGGCCGGCGATCGTTTCGACGTTGGCGCCGACCTTGTTCAGTTCCTCGATGATCGTCGTCGCCAAGGCGTTGTCCCCGCTGACGATGATGTGGCGCCCCATGTCCCGGCCGTCCCGCCATGTGTTGTCCCGCATAAACACCCACTTCTGGTGACATGGGCGCTCGCCGGCTTGAAATGACTATCGGCCACCGTACCGGTTAACGCCGGCAAAACGCGCTTCTGCGCGAGATGATATGGCCGTCGCGCCTCGGTCCATGGACTAGTCGGCTACCAGTACACAGAATTCGTTGCCCTCCGGGTCGGCCAGCACGACCCAGCTATGATCACCCTGACCGATGTCGGCATATCGGGCGCCCAGCATCAGTAGCCGCTTGACTTCGGCTTCTTGGTCATCGGGCTTGAAGTCGAAGTGGATGCGGTTCTTGACGATTCGTTCGTCAGCGACGCGCAGGAACATCCAATTCGGGCCCGCTCCGGGTGGCGCTGATAATCGGACGTCCCCCTCATCGTCGACTTGGTGCGGCCACCCCAGCACCTGCGCCCACCACTGCCCCAGGGTGGTTGGATCCGCTGCGTCAATACAGATCTCGTCGAGCGTCAACATGTCTGACTTAACTTCTTCCGCCGGTTGGTCGCGGCACCGCAGTGGGCTGTGGCGCGCCGGTTGGTTTGGGTGCGGCGGTGGGCTGTGGTGCGGCGGTGGGTTTGGGTGCGGCGGTGGGCTGTGGTGCGGCAGTGGGTTTGGGTGCGGCGGTGGGCTGTGGTGCGGCGGTGGGTTTGGGCGCGGCGGTGGGCTGTGGTGCGGCGGTAGGTTTGGGTGCGGCGGTGGGCTGTGGGCCGGTGGGCTGTACGCCGGTGGGTTTCGGCCCGGTCGGCTGTACACCGGTGGGCTGCTGGCCAGTTGGCCTCGGCCCGCCCGTTGGTTGCGGCCCGGTCGGCTGCACTCCGGTTGGTGTTGGCCCGCCCGTTGGCGTTGGCTTTACACCGGTTGGTGTTGGCCCACCGGTCGGCGTTGGCTTTACACCGGTTGGCGTTGGTCCGGTCGGCTGTGCACCGGTCCCGCGGGTAGGCCGCGGTGACCCTCCCGTCGGTTGCGGTCCCGTTGGTTGCGTCCCGGTGGGCTGTGCACCGGTCGGCCGCGTGGGCCGCGGCGTCGCCCCCGTGGGCGGTGAAACCCCGGTGCGTTGTGGGCGCGCCGGTGTTGGCAACGGGCCGATCGGCAGTGAGCCAACGGGTGGTGGCGGTGCCGTTCGAGTCGTCACAACGGGAACCGTCTCGCCGACGGTGATGTCGGGCTGGAAGGGTGTAGCCGCTTGCTCTCCGACCGGGGTGACGGCCAGTAGTTGCATCGTTTTGGCCGGCTCCGGGGCGGGTTGCACGGCCACCACCGAGGTTTGGTCGAACGTAGGCCAGCCGTTGCCGCTGTATGCGGGCTCGATGCCGCGCTCCGGCTCGGACAGCGGACTGCCTGATGTGCCACGTACCCGAGGAACGCCCTTGTCGTCGATCAGAACGGGAGTGCCGGCCTGGAGTACCGATTGGAATGGCGTCGCAATGCCGTTTTGGTAGGCGTGATCCGTCACTTCGGTGTCGTGAATCAACACAACCGGCGTCAATCCCCGCACATAACCATCGACGTCCGACGTTCCCGCGGCGGTTCGCCACGCCGCGGCCATTGGTGGATTGGCATCCAGGTCCGTCACCAACTTGTCCCGGTCCAGGGCCGGGACGCCCGTCACGCCGCCATACAGCTCAGGCAGGGTGCCCGACACGTCGACCGGACTTGCCGGCCCTCCCGACGGCGTCACCGGGCTGGTGGCCTCGCCCTCCGTCGGCACCGTCACGCTCGTGAGGTCGCTAGTCCACGGGTGAGCGCCGGGGAATGTGGCGGTCTGCAACACGACCTCGCGCTGCACGGCCCGCTTTTGGTCTTTCGAACAGCTAGCCACACCAAATAACACGGACGTAACTGCGAGGCCGAGAACAAGCGCCAGTGAGGTTTGCTGGAAGCCGCCGCGCCGCGCCCGCAAACTGTGCCTGGGTGGTGGTTGGAAGGCCATGATTCACAACTCCACGAAGAGCCTAGAGAATAAAATCTCATTTCGCAGGAGTAGCTGTCACATCGGCACGTTCTCATTGCTGGATCGCGACTCAGCAAAGTTGCAATCAATGATTCGAGAAGATACTGATGACCCGCCGGGGCCCGTCCGCGAAACGGGTAACGACCCGCGCGGTTGGGAAGTCGACGTCGCGAGCCATCGCCGCCTCGGCCTGCCCGCCGCATGGCAGCACGGCGACGCGGAAGAACAACGGATCGCAGGTGATGACGAGAAACTCGGCGACCGATGGCTCGGCGATCGGGCTGTGCTGTCGGCGAAGGGGGAATTCGAGTGCCGCGCCGGTCTTCGCCACGCCGATCACCGCCGTGGTGCGATCACCGGTAATGGCGCGAATCCGGGTCGCCGTCGCGGCGGCTCTCGGCCATCCGCCATCCGGCGACGACCAAGGTGGCAGCGATAACAGGGACAGTGCGACGCAGCTGCCGGCAAGTGCGACAGCGGCGGTTCGGGGTGCCAGCGCGGTTCGCATGGACCATAGGCCGGCGCCGGCAATACCGATGGCGGCGAACAGAATTGGGTCCAGCCAGGTGTGGTACTGGTCGGTGGGCAGTCCGACGAAAGACGTTCCCAGGCTCGGCGAGATGACGCCGAGCGCGAGCACCGCCCATACCATCGTCGCGGCTGCCCAGCAGCCGAAGAGCCGAGTGATCCCACGCCCGCCGATGGCGGCGAACAGTAGCGCTGCCGTCGTGATGAATGCCGCGGGCCAGCCGGAAAGCGGCTCCGTTTTCGCGAAACCCGACACGGGCCAGGCCAGCACCCGTTGAAAAATCGTGACGAGCAGAACCGGCGCTGACGGTCCGACCGATTCGTCCGACGTGGCGAGAAATTCAGCGATCGCGTGTGACTGCGCAAAGCCGTTGTGCAGGTCGTAGACCAGGTTCGGCAGGTATCCGAGGGCAATGATCGCGACCGAACCCAGGATGGGCGCCAGCATCCGCGGCCATTCCGAGCGCGGTCGCCGCAGCACGTTGGCCACCACCAGCGCGGTGAACGACGGCACCGCGACGACGGCCAGCAGGTGCCCGTTGAGCATGAGCAGCCCACCGACGGCCGACAGCAACCACCAGCGCGCCCGCCGCGTCCGCCACGCCTGCCAGGCGGCGGCCGCCGCGAGCGCCGCGCCCGGCGCGACGATATTGGCGTTCCAGACGAACGTCGATGCGTTGATCGCCGAGGGGCTGACGGCCATTAGCAGGGCAGAGAGGTGCCCTGCCAGCGGACCGCCGACCGTCCGGCCCAGCCACCAGACCGCGGCGACACCCGCAATGCCGATGACGGCCAGCGTGACCATGGCCGCCACCGGATGGGCGTCGCTCCCAAACGCGCCCGGAGCCAGGATCCAGTAGAACCACGCGCCGTGATGGACGGTGGG
>JAVROG010000340.1:0-9250 GCA_032162865.1 Mycobacterium sp.
CATCGGCGACCTCGGCTGGGAACTCAGCCAGGCCACCCAATGGCGCGACGGATTACCACGCCTGGCCCACACTTTGGCCAAAGCCGCCTCCGCGGGCAGCGGAGTGCTGGACTCTGAAGTAGACCTCCTGCGCGAACATCTGGCAGTGATCAGCTCCCGAGTGCTCGACAGCTATCCCAACGACGTCGACGCCCACGACATCGGCAACTGGCAACTGCTGGCAGCGATCGATGCGCTGCTGGCCAGCGACAAGAACTCCGCCAACTATCACCTCGCGTGGTTTCTGGCCGACAACGCTGCGGGGCCACTGAGTTGACCAAGTCAGGCGATCGGCACCACGATCAGCTCGTGCGGCCGATTGTTCACCGACAACGCACCGTCGTCGGTCACCACCACGATGTCCTCGATGCGAGCACCCCACTCGCCAGGGAAGTAGATGCCCGGCTCGATGGAAAACGCCATGCCCGCGGCCAGCGCCAGATCATTGCCGGCAACGATATACGGCTCTTCGTGCACGCACAGCCCGATGCCGTGCCCGGTGCGGTGCACGAAATAATCAGCAAGACCGGCCTCGGCCAGCACATCGCGGGCGGCGGCGTCCACCTGCTGCGCCGTCACCCCCGGACGTACGGCGTCAAACGCCGTTCGCTGGGCTCGTTGCAGAGTCGAATACTGTTGCGCCACTTCTGAACGCGGCTCACCGAGGCTGTAGGTGCGGGTCGAGTCGGAGTGATAGCCCGGCCCATAGGTGCCGCCGATGTCGACGACGACGATGTCGCCGACCGCTAACTCGCGGTCCGAATACTCATGGTGCGGGTCGGCGCCGTGTGGACCCGACCCCACGATGACGAAAGCCACCCCCGAATGTCCTTCTGCCACAATCGCTTCGGAGATGTCGGCGGCGACGTCGGCTTCGGTTCGGCCCGGCACCAGGAACTCCGGCACCCGGGCATGCACCCGGTCGATGGCCGCACCGGCCTTGCGCAAGGCGTCGATCTCGGCTTCCTCCTTGACCATCCGCAGCTCGCGCAGCACGTCGGTCGCCAGCACCGGCATCACACCCAGCGCATCGGCCAGGGGTAGCAGGTGCAGTGCGGGCATAGAGTCGGTCACCGCCACTGCCGCGGGCGCACCGCCGAATGCGGCACTCACCAGCCGGTAAGGGTCGTCACCGTCGACCCAGTCGCGTACGTCCACACCCAGTTCCACGACCGCGGATTCCTTCAGGGTGGCGAGTTCCATCCGCGGCAGCACCACCGTCGGGTCACCAACAGCCGGGACCACCAACGCGGTGAGCCGCTCGAACGTCTGCGCCCGCGACCCGATCAGATAACGCAGGTCGTAGCCCGGGGTGATCACCAGACCTGCCAACCCGGCCCCAGCGGCCAAGCCCGCAGCAGCGCCGAGCCGATGGGCGTAGACCGCGGCCTCGAATCGGTGGGAGTCCATGTCAGCCAGGCTAACGGGACGGCCTGGCAGGATTACCGGCATGCCCGCACCCCTAGTGTTGCTCGACGGCGCCAGCATGTGGTTTCGCTCGTTCTTCGGAGTGCCGTCGTCGATCAAGGCTCCCGACGGACGCCCGGTCAACGCCGTCCGTGGGTTCATCGACTCAATGGCGGTGGTGATCACGCAACAGAAGCCTGGCCGGTTGGCGGTGTGCCTGGACCTGGATTGGCGACCACAGTTCCGGGTGGACCTGATCCCGTCCTATAAAGCACACCGGGTCGCCGAGCCTGAGCCGAAAGGTCAGCCCGACATCGAGGAGGTGCCCGACGAGCTCACCCCCCAGGTCGACATGATCATGGAGTTGCTGGACGCCTTCGGCATCGCGACGGCCGGCGCACCGGGTTTCGAGGCCGACGATGTGCTGGGTACCCTGGCCGCACAGGAACGCAAGGATCCGGTGGTGGTGGTCAGCGGGGACCGCGACCTGCTGCAGGTGGTGGCCGACGACCCCGTTTCCGTCCGGGTGCTGTACCTGGGCCGCGGCCTATCGAAGGCCACCCTCTTCGGGCCTACAGAGGTGGCCGAGCAGTACGGGGTTCCGCCGGATCGGGCCGGACCGGCATACGCCGAGCTGGCGCTGCTGCGCGGCGATCCTTCGGACGGCCTGCCGGGAGTACCGGGCGTCGGCGAGAAGACCGCCGCCACCCTGCTCGCTGAGCACGGGTCGCTGGACCAGATCGTGGCCGCTGCCGACGACTCTAAATCCCGAATGGCCAAGGGATTACGGAACAAGCTGCGTTCGGCCGCCGACTACATCGAGGCCGCGCAATCGGTGGTGCGCGTGGCCACCGACGCGCCGGTCACGCTGTCGACGCCAACCGACAAACTGCCCCTGGCTGCTGCCGATCCCGAACGCACCGCAGAACTGGCGACGCAATACGGCGTCGGATCCTCGATCTCGCGACTGCAGAAAGCGCTGGACGGCCTGCCCGGATGACTACTGGGGGCGACCGACCTCGTAGGTGCCCTTGTCGTCCTGGAATGTGACCGTGACGTGCTTGGCCGCGCCGTCGATGCTGACGGCACAGTCGAAGGTGCCGCCCTTCTTCACCGTGGGGTCAGAACCGCCGTTGCACTTGACGTCTTTGACGTTCTTGGCGCCGTAACCGCTGGTCTCGTCGGTAAGAATCGACTGCACACCGGAGTTGGCTTTGTTGACGTCCAGCTTGGTGGTGACAAAGAACCCGGGTGCCACGAACCCGAGCACCAGGATGACGACAACGAAGAGCAGCGCGATGCCGCCGGCGACGGCGCCGATGAACCCCTTGGAACGCTTCGACCCCTGAATCGGTTGGCCGTAGGCGTTCACCCCCTGCGGCGGGTACTGGCCCGGCTGACCGGGTTGACCCGGCTGTCCGTACTGCTGGGGCGGCTGGCCATATTGGGGCTGACCATATTCCGGCTGACCATATTCGGGCTGACCGTATTGGGGAGCCTGCCCGAACTGCGGTGGCGCACCGAACTGAGTGGCTTGCGAGTTGAAGTCGGAGGGGTAAGCGGGCTGCGAGTACTGCTGCGGATAGGCGGGTTCAGCGGGCTGTTGATACCCGGGATACTCTCCGGCTGGGTAGGACTGCCCATGCCAGGTCGCGTCCTGGCCACCACCCTGCTGCTGCCATGGCGACCCAGCCATGGTCGGGTCCGAGGAACCCTGGCCGGGCTGTTGCCACCTCGGGTCTGGTCCCTGCGGTCCACTCATCGTTGCTCCTCAGTCCGATTTTGTCCCGGCCACGCGGTGGCCTCTGTAGGTCCTGTGCCGATCACATCCGGATGTAACCGTAGCTCCGGCCTAGCTTACCCGGCATCAACTGCCACGACGCCGCGCCGAATGTCATTGATAGCGTGCTTGGCTGTGGCCCGCACGTCGGGGTCGGCGGCGGCGTTGCGAACTTGGTCCAGCAGGTCGAGCACCTGGCGGCACCATCGTACGAAATCCCCTGCTGACAAAGGCGACCCGCTGCCGGCGGCCTCAGCCGCGGCCAACGCCGCCGCCAGGTCACCCGTGCGCGCCCAACGGTAGATCACGCTCACGAAGCCGTCGTCGGGTTCGCGGCTCTGGGCGATCCGGTGGGTGTGCTCATCGGCGCGCAGCTTCGTAGACAGCCTTGCTGTCTGATTCAGCGCCTGCCGCAATCGCGGCGTCGGGGCTTCGACACCGTACGGCGCGCCCGGTCCGTCGGCGCCGCGCGTCTCGTAAAGCACCGCCGAAACCACCGCCGCCAACTCGGCCGGTTTCATCCCCGCCCATGCGCCGCTGCGCAGGCATTCGGCCACCAAGAGGTCGCTCTCGCTGTATATCCGTGCCAGCAATCGTCCGTCGTCAGTGACCCGGGGATCGGTGGTCGGGCCTTTGATGAACTCACGCTCGGTGAGCAGCCCCACGATCCGGTCGAACGTGCGGGCCAACGAGTTGGTGGCGGCAGCGACTTTGCGTTCCAGCTGTGCGTTGTCTCGCTCGATGCGCAGGTAACGCTCGGCTTGACGGACCTGCGCCTCGACGTCGGGCGCGTTGTGTGCGGGGTGACGACGCAGTTCTTCCCGGAGCGAGGTCAGCTCGGGATCGTAGTGCGCGTTCTCCTTGTCGCGCCGACCCTTGGGAATCGTAAGACCCTCGGCGGCCGATCGCAGCGCGGACGCCAGATCTCGTCGCACGCGTGGCTGACGGTGCTCGACCCGTTTGGGCAACGTCATCGAGCCGACCGGCGGTGTCGCGCCGGAATAGTCGGCCGACGAAATCCGCCCCGCCCAGCGACTTTCCGTCAGAACCAGCGGCCGCGGGTCGGAGCTGTCACGGGCAGACTCCAAGACCACGGCGAGCCCGCCCCGACGGCCGTGGGTGATGGTGATGATGTCGCCCCGGCGCAGCGCGGCCAGTGCGTCGCTGGCAGCCTGCCGCCGGTGCAGCCGAGACGCGCGGGCCTGGGAGCGTTCCAGCTCGTTGATCTGCGCACGCATCCGGGCATATTCCAGCGCCGGCGCCTCGTGTCCACCCAGCTCGGCGGCGATTTCGTCGAGCATGCTCTTGCCCCGCTCGATACCGCGGACCAATCCGACCACGGATCGGTCCGCCTGGTATTGCGCAAACGACTGTTCCAGCAGCCGGTGCGCCTGTTCCGGCCCCAGCTGATGCACCAGATTGATCGTCATGTTGTACGACGGGGCAAACGAGCTACGGAGCGGGAAGGTACGGGTGGAGGCCAGGCCTGCCACCTCGGACGGCTCGACATCAGGGTGCCAGAGCACCACCGCATGCCCCTCGACGTCGATACCCCGCCTGCCGGCACGGCCGGTCAACTGGGTGTACTCCCCCGGTGTCAGCGGCACGTGTTGCTCTCCGTTGAACTTCACCAGCTTTTCCAGCACGACGGTGCGGGCGGGCATGTTGATACCCAATGCCAGGGTCTCGGTGGCGAAAACAGCCCTGACCAGGCCGGCAGTGAACAGCTCCTCGACGGTGTGACGGAATGCAGGCAACATCCCCGCGTGGTGGGCGGCCAGACCGCGCAGCAGCCCCTCGCGCCACTCGTAGTACCCCAGCACCGCCAGATCGTCGTCGGCCAGTTCGCCGCAGCGGTGCTCGATGACCTCGGCGATCCGTACCCGCTCCTCCTCGGTGGTCAGCCGCAGCGGCGAACGCAGGCACTGCTGGACGGCGGCGTCGCACCCGGCGCGGGAGAACACGAAGGTGATGGCCGGCAGCAGTCCGGCGGAGTCCAGCGATGCGATCACGTCCGGCCTGGGCAGCGGGCGGTAAAAGCGAGGACGCCCGCCTCGCGCGGGCCCGCCTCGTCCGGGGCGCCGCGGCTGCCAGTCAGACATGCGGTCCGACTCGCGGCGATGGGCGATGTGGCGCAGCAGGTCGGGGTTGACGTGTGCTTTGTCGGAGCCGCCGTGGGCCTCCGACCGGTAGTCGAAAAGGTCGAAAAGCCGTTTGCCCACCAGGACGTGTTGCCACAGGGGCACCGGCCGATGTTCGTCGACCACCACCGTCGTGTCGCCGCGCACAGTCTGGATCCAGCCGCCGAATTCCTCGGCGTTGCTCACCGTCGCCGACAGGCTGACCAAGCGCACTTCCTCGGGCAGGTGCAGGATGACTTCCTCCCACACCGGGCCGCGCATGCGGTCGGCGAGGAAGTGCACCTCGTCCATCACCACATGGGAAAGTCCTTGCAGCGCAGGAGAATCGGCGTAGAGCATGTTGCGCAGCACCTCGGTGGTCATTACCACCACGGGGGCGTCGGAGTTGATCGAGACATCGCCGGTCAGCAGCCCGATCCGGTCCTTCCCGTAGCGCACGGTCAGGTCGGTGTGCTTCTGATTGCTCAGTGCTTTGAGCGGTGTGGTGTAGAAGCACTTGCCGCCGGCCGCCAGCGCCAAGTGCACGGCGAATTCGCCGACGACTGTCTTGCCGGCGCCGGTCGGCGCGCAGACCAGCACTCCGTGACCATGTTCCAACGCAGCGCAACCCCGTCGCTGAAAGTCGTCGAGCGCGAAGGGCAATTCGGCGCTGAACGCGGCCAATTCGGGCAGATCGGTCACGCTGCCGCCGCTCTATCCCGCGAGAGTCCACATAATGCCGGTCCTAGCGGCGTGGCACCGTGCAGACGCGGTCGATCGCGCCGAAAGCTCTCAGGTGACGTCGTCATGGGACCCGCCGATTACCGACGGCGCCGGTATCGGCGAGGGCGGGTCGATGGACGACGCTTCGTCGTCCGGGATCGCGGCGGCTTCACGCTTGGCTTTGCGCTTGTCGTGCAGCCTGCCGATTTGAATGGCGAACTCAAGCAACACGGTCAGCGCCATCCCGAGCGCGGTCATCGAGAACGGGTCTGAGCCGGGCGTGAACACGGCCGCGAACAAGAACATCGCGAAGATCAGTCCGCGCCGCCAGGCCTTGAGCCGCTCGTAGGTCAGGATGCCCGCGATGTTGAGCATCACGATCAGCAACGGGAATTCGAAGCTGACGCCGAACACCACGAGCAGATTTATCAGGAAGCCGAAATAGCGGTCGCCCGATAGCGCCGTCACCTGCACGTCGCTGCCGACGGTCAACAAAAAGTTCAGCGCCTTGGCCAACACCAGGTAGGCCAGGCCCGCACCGGCGAGGAACAGCACCACCGCCGGAATCACGAAGGCTACGGCGAAGCGGCGCTCCTTCTTGTAGAGCCCGGGCGTGATGAACGCCCACAACTCGTAGAACCACACCGGACAGGCCAGCACGATCCCGGCCGTCATCCCGACCTTGAGGCGCAGCATGAACTGGTCGAACGGCGCGGTTGCCAGCAGCCGGCACTGCCCGTCCGCGCTGATGCTGGCCCGGGCCGATGACGGCAGGGAACAGTAGGGGTGCCGCAGCCACTCGCCGAGGCTTTGTACCCCGAAGACTGGATGGGAGTACCAGATAAAACCGAAAGCCGTGGTGACCAGGATCGCAGCCAGTGAGATCAGCAACCTGGTACGCAGTTCGGTCAGATGGTCGACCAGCGACATCGTCCCATCAGGGTTGGCGCGGCTACGCCGGTTACGTGGGTTGAGCCGTTTGAGAGGACCAAAAGCGCGCGCCGAGACCCTGGAACCTTTCACGACATTCGGTCAGAGTGACGCCGGACTAGGCCGGTCGCGCCTCGGAATGGCCTTGCTCGGCGGTCGCTGGTGCGTCGACGCGCTGCGCTTGCACCGGCGTGGGGGTGACCGCAGGAGTCTCCGAGGTCGAGTCGGTTTTGTTCTCGCTTTGCAGCTCACGGACCTCGGACTTGAAGATGCGCAGCGACTTGCCCAGCGAGCGCGCCGCGTCAGGGAGCCGCTTGGCACCGAACAACACGATCACCACAACAGCGAGGATCAGCCAGTGCCACGGTTGAAGACTGCCCACTTTGTTACCTCCAGACGTTGACCCGATGCTACCGCAGCTCAGGGGCCGCTCTGGTACAAGCGCGCTGCGCGCCGCCCGGACGGAACCCGCACGGGCTCGCCGGGATGCGGCGTCACGCCTGTTCGGGGCTAGTTTCGACGGTCTGGTACGCCCCGACAGCCGCCGCCGCGGCAGCGCGCACCCGCTGCGCGAGCGATTCAGGCGTCAGCACTTGCACAGCCGATCCGAAACCCAGAACCAGCCGCGTCATCCAGTCCTCGGAGGCGTAGGTCATGGCCGCTTCACAGGAGCCGTCAGATAGTTCCCGCAGCTCCCTCATCGGGTAGTACTCGAACATCCACGAGGCCGACGGCGCCACCCGCAGCGTCGCCGACGGCAGGGAGGGGTCACCGTCGAACAACGACGTATCGGGCGGGGACTGTAATACCGGTTCCGGCGGCGCCGCGGGCTCGCTCAGCTCAGTGGCGTCGACGATGCGGTCGAAGCGGAACAGTCGCACCCCCTCGGCCTCGCGTGACCAGGCTTCCAGGTAGCTGTGGCCACCGATCAACAAGACGCGGATCGGGTCGACGGTCCGGGTCGTCAGCGAATCATGCGAGGCGGCGTAATAGTCGATGGTCAGCGCGCGCTTGTCGCGCACGGCGGCGCGCACCGTGGCCGCAGCCCGACTCTCGACGGGCGCAGGTTCATCGACGGCGGCGACGGCGTTCTCAGGCCCGACGGCACCGGCGGCCGACGCGATTTTGGCGATCGCGCTGCGCGCCGCTTCCGGATCGACCACGCCAGGGATGTCGGCGAGGGCACGCAGCGCCACCAGCAGTCCGGTGGCCTCTGGGGAAGTCAGCTTGAGCGGTCGGTCGATGCCGGCGGAAAACGTGACTTTGACCGTGTCGCCGGAGAACTCGAAGTCAATGAGGTCGCCGGGATCGTAACCGGGTAGCCCGCACATCCACAGCTGTTGGAGGTCCTGCTCGAGCTGGTGCTCGGACACACCGAGATCGGCGGCGGCAGCAGCTTTGGTGATGCGCGGGTTGGCCTGCAGGTAGGGCACCATGTTGAGCAGCCGCACCACTCGGGTGGATACGGGGGTCATTTGCGCCGCTCCTCCTCGTCGCTTCGCTCTGCATCGTCGCCGGCGGGGGTCATTTGCGCCGCTCCTCCTGGATACCCGCGGCTTCACGCAACCGGCCCAGCACATCTTCACGCAGCGATTGCGGCTCCAACACGATGGCGTCGGCGCCATAGCCGGCGATCTCGCGCGCCAGCCGGTCGCTGAATCCGATGTCGAGCTCGATCACTTCACCGGCGCGGCCGGCCAGTTGCCGCGGACCTACCGATCTTCCGGCGCGCCGCAGCAAGGTCGCGCGTCCCTCAGCCACCCACACCGTGGCGTGCGCCCCGGTCGGCGCCTCCGCGATCGCGGCAGCGACGATCTGGGGCAGGTCGACACCGTCGGGGACGGTCACCGCGCCGGCCTCGCCGATTGGCGTGACATCGGCACCGATGCGCGAGAGCCGGAAGGTACGGGTGTCGTCGCGGTCGCGGTCGTGACCCACGAGATACCAGCGGCCCCTGTCGGTAATGACACCCCACGGCTCGACGGTGCGTGTAGTGAAAGGCGCAGCGCGGGAAGACCGGTGCCGGAACTGCACCGCCTGTCGGGAGTCGATGGCCGCCAACAGAATCCCGAGAACGTCCTCGGACCCACGCAACCCCGCTACGCCCGCCGAAGAGGCGATGGACACCGGGGCTCCTTTATCGACGGGGTCGACGTCCACTCCGGCCGCGCGGAGCTTGAGCAGCGCGCCCTGGGTGGCGGTGATCAGCTCGGGTGACTCCCACAACTGGGTGGCGACCCCCACCGCCGCC
>JAVROG010000341.1:0-4929 GCA_032162865.1 Mycobacterium sp.
ACTCCCGTTTCGTGCGCGAGGATCTGCTGGGTGCGCAGCGCCAGGGTGGTGGTTTCCTCGGTGGGCAGGGCGAATGGTTCGTCCCAGGCCGCCGTGAACATCGACTGGACACCGCCCAATACCGCAGCCATGGCCTCGTAGGCCACCCGGACGATGTTGTTGTGGGCCTGTGGCGCGTACAGCGACGCACCGCCACAGACGCAGCCGAACCGGAACATCGCCGCCTTGGCCGTCGTCGCCCCGTAACGCTCCTTCACGATGGTCGCCCAACGGCGGCGTCCCGCACGGTATTTGGCGATCTCCTCGAAGAAGTCCCCGTGGGTGTAGAAGAAGAACGAGATCTGCGGGGCGAACTGGTCGATCGTCATGCGGCCGCGTTCCACGACGGTGTCGCAATAGGTCACGCCGTCGGCCAGGGTGAACGCCATCTCCTGCACCGCGTTGGCTCCGGCGTCACGGAAATGCGCACCGGCCACCGAAATGGCGTTGAATCTCGGAACCTCGGCCGCGCAGAACTCGATGGTGTCGGCGATCAATCGCAGTGATGGCTCCGGCGGCCAGATCCAGGTGCCGCGTGACGCGTACTCCTTGAGGATGTCGTTCTGGATGGTGCCGGTGAGCTTCTCCCGGGGGACGCCCTTGCGCTCGGCGGCGGCGACGTAGAACGCCAGCAGGATCGCCGCCGTTCCGTTGATCGTCATGCTCGTGCTGAGCTTGTCCAACGGGATGCCGTCGAACAAGATCTCGAAGTCGGCCAGGGTGTCGACCGCGACTCCTACCCGGCCGACCTCCTCGCCGAACTCGGGATCGTCGGAGTCGTATCCGCATTGCGTGGGCAGGTCGAGCGCCACCGACAGCCCGGTCCCCCCTTGCTCGAGCAGATACCGGTAACGGCGGTTGGATTCCTCGGCCGTGCCGAAGCCGGAGTACTGCCGAAAAGTCCACAACTTGCCCCGGTAGCCGGACGCGAAGTTGCCCCGTGTGAAGGGGAACTCCCCGGGCGCCGGCGGCTCGGCGCTTCTATCCGCCGGCCCGTATACGGGCTGCAGCGGGATGCCGGACGGAGTTTGGGCCGTATTATCCATCGATGAATAACGTACTTGCAAAAAAAGAGAATGCCAATACCACATGCTTGACCAGGCCAAAGGAGACAAATGGCTAACAATCTGCTCGCCGATCGCACCGTCGTGATCTCTGGCGGCAGCCGGGGCATCGGACTCGCGATCGGAATCGCGGCGGCCAAGCAGGGCGCCAACGTGGTGCTCCTGGCCAAGACCGGCACCCCCCATCCCCGCCTGCCCGGAACGGTGCACACCGCAGCCGCCGACGTCGAAGCGGCCGGCGGCAAGGCGCTGGCGGTTGTCGGCGATGTGCGTCGCGAAGAGGATGGTGCGGGTGGTCGAGGCCGCCGTGCAGCGGTTCGGCGGCGTCGACGTCTGTGTCAACAACGCCAGCGCCATCGCGGTGGATCCGACCGCCCAGCTGTCGGCCAACCCACACGTGCTCACCATCTCGCCGCCGGTGAACATGAATCCGCGCTGGCTGGGCGCGCACCCGTCCTACACGCTGTCCAAGTACGGGATGACGCTGCTATCACTGGGCTGGGCCGCTGAATTCGCCGACGCTGGCATCGGCGTGAATTGCCTTTGGCCGCAGACGTATATCGCGACCGCTGCAGTGGCGAACATGGCTGACGGTAACCGGTTGGCCGAGTCGTCGCGCAGCAATGATCATGGCCGACGCCGCCGTCGCAATCATCTCTCGGCCCGCTCGGGAAGCCACGGGCAACTGCCACATCGACGCCGAGGTTCTGCAATCCATCGGAGTCTCGGACCTGTCCCGGTACGGCGGCGGAGAGCAGCCCATTCCGGACCTATTCCTGGACTAAGCCGGCGCCACACCTGCTCCGGGTGTAGGCGCGTGAACTTCTACGCGCGGCAGATGATTTCGCCGTGCGGAATTGCCAGCCAGCCATCCGGGGCCGCGGCCCAGGTCCGCCATGCCGCGGAGATCTCCTCGAGCTGTGCGGTAGTGGCCAGGCCCAACCGCAAAATGTCGCGGGCTATGCCGGAATGCAGGATTCGGTCGGCCCACATTCCGGCCCACCAGTCGCGGGTCTCGGGCGTCGCATAACACCAGAGGCTTCCCGTGGGTGTGACGTCGTCGAATCCCGCCTCGAGCGCCCACGACAGCAGTTGCCGCCCGGCATCGGGTTCACCGCCATTGGCACGGGCCGCCTGCCGGTAGATGTCGCGCCAAAACTCCAGTGCCGCAGGCCGGGGGAACCAGACGAACCCCGCGTAGTCGGCGTCGCGAGCCGCCACGATTCCGCCGGGCACACACACTCTGCGCATCTCACGCAGTGCCTGCACCGGATCGGTGACGTGCTGCAGTACCTGGTGTGCGTGCACGACATCGAATGTGTCGTCGGGAAGGTCGAGCCGATCCACGTCGGCGGTCGCGAACGAGACATTGGACAGATTTCGCTGCTGAGCCTCCGCGCGGGCCGCGTCGAGGACATCGGCGAATTGATCGATGGCCGTTACCGATCCGGGCGCGACCCTGACTGCGAGGTCCGCGGTGATCGTCCCGGGACCACAACCCACGTCAAGTAGCGACCGCCCCGGCTTCAGGTACGGCAGCAGGTAGCCCGCGGAGTCCTGCGCGGTGCGCCGCTGATGACTGCGCAGCACCGACTCGTGATGTCCGTGCGTGTAGCTGGCCCGGCATTCGTCGTTCATGAGGCATAGCCTACCGAGAGCGGCTCATATGATGAAACTAATGTCTCGTTATATGAGATAGTTAGTCGACGGGGACGTTGAGAATCGGGCGGTCGACGCCGGCTCCTGGACCGTCGAAGTGCCACCATTCACCGGAGTACGCGGTCAGTCCGCCGTACTTCATCGCGTCCCGCAACCGGGCGCGATTCGCCTGAGCATCGGCACTTACCCCTTGAGTTGCGAATGCCGTTGCGCGCGGCGAGAAATCGTCGAAGTCGGTGCCCATGTCGGCCAGGCAAATCCCGTCTGCGTGACGTTCGGGGGGGCACTGTTGCTGGACGCTGGTAAATGTGACGTCGACCGACCGTCCCGACTCGTGGCTGTGCGCATAGGACCCCGGGCGTGCCACCCATGCCGGGTTGGGGACCACGTTGAACATCCTGACCTGAACGTCGTGCGGACGGTAGCAATCCCAGAAGACCAAGAGCTGCCCCTGCGGACGCAGCGCTGACGCGGCAGTCGCGAGGCCTTGAGACATGGATTGGTGTACAAGGCATCGAGCGTCGGAGGGATACAACTGGGTGCCGGTGAAGTTGTTCGTCGTCGCGTAGCGCAGGTCGATGATGGCATCGGGCACGACGCTACGAACGTCGACAAATCCAGCCGCGCGCGCCGCATCGCTGACGGGCGGCACGTCAGGACTTGCCTGCATGGCCGCGGGTTCGGACACCGCGACCAGGCCGACGGCTACCGCTAGCGAAATGACCGGGCGCACACGACGCATCCAGTCATTGTCACGGCTCTCGGTCGATTAGCCCGGTAAGCCCGCGGCGGCAAATACGCCGTCGGGGTCTCTGTCGGCGGCCGCGGACCGGGCGACCCCCGGTTCAGGGTCGAACTGACGGTGTTCGCGGGCGCAGTCGACAAGGACCGTAACTCGCCGCCGACGTCCATGCCGCGGTGTGCGCTGCGGCGGGAATCGAGCCCCTGAGCTCAAGGGCGTTTCATGTCTGGACGCTGATTCACGAAATTCCCGAAGGCAATTGGGCTGGCGGCGGCAAGGTGATCTATTACCAGCAGGTGAAAGGCCTTGTGGCCGAAGATATGCCCGACAACCGGCTGGCCTGAACGACGATGTGTGAGCTGGACTTCACAATACCCGGCATGTGATTTGCCTAACTGTCAGCTCATTTATAGTCGAGTCCGTTCACTACTTTGGTACGTTTTCAACAATATCTGTGCAGAAAATATCTGTAGCAGAAATGATACGTAGGAAATAAATGCGAAGAAGCATCGCGCTGTTGTTCGTTGGCGCCAATATCCTTGGGCCGGCGGCATTCTGGGGCATGACCGGTGTTGCCGCGGCGGATGCCAGTTCCGCGGCTACCCTGGTGCCGTTGACTCCGAAGTTTCGAGCCTGCGACTTCACCTGGGCGATAAATGTGCCGACAAATGGCAAGGGCAGCGGCCAGGCTGTCATTAGCAAGGCGGCACCCAATAAGGTCGTCGCGCAGGTGCAATTGATTGCCGCCGAGCCGCAAACCCACTACAACGTCAGACTGATCCAGTCGCCCAGGCCTTCTGCAGGCTGCGTGGTCGGAGATTCCGGGGTTACTGCTGGTGGTATCGACACCGACGGCGCCGGGACCGGGACGCTGACGCTGCAAGACACGATTTCTGCGAATACGACGGGCGCCTGGGTGTTCATTGAGCGCCCATCGCCGCACTCACAGACACCCATTGAGTTCCTAACATCGGACATGATCGCGCCGATCTAGTCGACATCGCTCCAAAGAGCACGATGCGTTGTGCTGCAACGTGTTCAGATATTCGGCCGAGACGCGCCGGTGCGCGGGGTCGCTACCATGGTTTCCATGGCTCCCAAAGTGGCGACCGCGGACGTGGTCGGTCTTCCCGAACTTCTCGAGTTCATCCGGCCCAGACACAAGATGCTGCTGAGCACGTTCCGTTCCGACGGGTCGTTGCACAGTTCGCCGGTGACCGGTGGTGTCGACGAGCAGGGCCGCATCGTGATCGCGACCTATCCCCAACGCGCGAAATGTGTGAATATCCGCCGCAACCCGTCGGCGAGCGTGGTCATTCTTTCCGATGATTTCAATGGGGCCTACGTGCAAGTCGATGGGGAGGCCGAGGTGATCGACTTGCCCGAAGCGGTGGAACTGCTCGTCGACTACTTCCGGGTGATCGC
>JAVROG010000342.1:0-4644 GCA_032162865.1 Mycobacterium sp.
ACCTCGGCGACGTCCCGCCCACAGAGTTCGAGGCAACGTTCTACGATTCCCAACGGACCGACCAAACCCTGGTCGAAATCCAATAGCCCGAGCCCCCATCGGAACCAGGGCGATTCAGTTCGCGATGACGTTTCCGGATGAGCGCATCGAAATTCGGTTTTGCCAAATACGTACTTCTGCTTGAGTGATGACCATGTGTGCCAGGCGTCGCGACGCTTTCGACGAGCGAAGCCTCGTTCTTGCCGGGATGCTGCAGTCTTGGGACGTGCTCAGGGTCTATCAGGACGACAATCGCCCGCCGGACGATGAGGAGTACGACGACCTCGTTGACCCGATCCGCGAGTGGCTGGAAAGCGGCGCCACGCCTGAAGAATTGAGTGCCCGCCTAGGCCGGCGCCTGGGACGCCACTGCGGCCTCGTGAGCGGCAACGATTTGGCGGAGGTCGATTTCATGCGCAAGGTGCACGCCTGGTGGTGGGGGCTATGACGGTGACGAATGTGACAGGCCCCCTCCGGAATCCACCGTGTTGCAGTATTGATTGCTGTCCGGCTGAGCCTGAATCTGGCCCGAATCGGCCAGTTTCGACGGCACTACAAAGGCAGCAACTTGGCTGATCATTGAATCCCCGAGCCAGCCGAGTAAGGGGCCTAGCCTTGTCCTCATGTGGTTGCGCAAGTCTTATACGGGTTACAGCATCGGTTGCGCAGTCGTGTGGGGCGTGATTCTGACTCTTGTAGCAGTTATGTACCCCGATCGCCTGCACACCTTCCTCTTGGTCGGCGGCGGATGGCTCATCGGCTGGATTTCAGCGACGATTGCGAGGTCGGTTTATCCACCGCCCAAACCGAAGCTCCCGGCGACGTAAGGTCAGTGCGTCATCCTGCATGGGCGGAGGCCGAAGTGCCTCCTTCAGGCGTTAGTTCCGCCGTCCACGGTGAGCCGATCCAAATGATGCGGCCGCCCTGCGGCAAGTGTTTGAGCGCCGTTTGAGTGGCGACGAACAGACCGCGCACGTTCAAGTTGACGACTTGAGTACCGATCCGGTTCAAGGTCTAGGACTACTCACTCGATTCGTTCGACCCACTGCGCGCGCGAGGGGCCTGGATCGAATGGTTCGCCAAAGTACTGGGTCTCTCGGACGACCTCGCCGCCTTCGAATTCCATGATGCTGACCACGTAGGAGGGTTGTCCGTCGTAGGTCAATACGAGTTCGCTGATCCAGAGCTCGGCGCCGCCGAGAATCCGTCGCAACGTGAACCGTTTGGCGTTCGGCTGAGCGGCGCGCGAAGCCTGGATGCTGTCCCGCCCGCGGATTCGCTCACCAGACTGCGGATACTCGAGAACGGCGTCGGCGCAGTAGATCTGGTGTTCGGTGTCGAAGTCGTTTGCGTCGGAAGCGGTCCAGTGCGCCTGAATAGCTCGGCGAATCTCGTTGTCGTTCATAGGCACCCGTCTCCGGTATACGAAGCGACGGTATCGCTTTACGCCGATTGAACGGTTGGCGTCGGGGGAGCCGACGGAGTCGGGCTGGGACCATTGGGGAGCTTGGGCAGGGTCGGGGGAGTGAGGGAGCCGTATTGGGGGCAGTAGGCCTGGATGGCGGCGCCGGTGAAGTAGGCGGCACTGAGGGGCGGCCAGTTGGTGGCACTGATGACCTTGGCAGTCAGGTCCGCATTACTGGTGCCGGGATTGGCGTTGAGTGAGGCGCAGACGACGGTTTTCGCGACGTCGATTGCTTTATCGGGCGCGCCGTAATTCATGCCGGAGGTGCTGAGGTTGGCAATGAATGCGTCGTCGGTGGGGTCGGCATAGGCCGGCGCTGCCAACCCGACGGAAAGGACGATCAACGCTAAGGCTCTCAACACCATGACATGCCCCTCCTAGGCCATTTAGCTGAATTCGCGGCGCCCGGTGACCAGCCTGGGAGAGTCGACGAGTGCTACCACATTTTAACCAGCAGTGACGTACGCCTGCTCGTCCGGACGAGAACTCGATGGCACGCGTGACGCAGCCGTGGCGGCATCGAGTGCATCAATTGATGCTCATGGAGGTGTCGGATGGGGACGACCGTGGCCATCGACGACGCCCTGCTAGCGAAAGCGGCCGAACTCACCGGCGTGACCGAAATTGGCAGCCATCACTTGGTCATCGAAGAGCTGGCAATTGGTTCGATTAAGCAGCGCGAAGTCGTGCTCGCAATGCCGTCCAACCTGCATAAGTTCCCGACGGTCACACCCGTGGAGATCCTCCATCTCGCGCGCAGCTCTGGACCAGGGACAAGCGCCTGAAAGCGGTCTGTGCAGAGGTCGGTATACCGGGCTTCGACGAGTCGTGACGTTGTTGCACAACCGCATCCGGTTGAGCTGGGAAGCGGGCGCCACAATGCCCGATGACGGTGTCCGGTCGGGCCGGGACCCCCGCGGGCGCAGCGGGTCGAATTGTCGGGGTAGTTGCCTACCCTCGCAGGTGAAGCTGCACGCCGCGCCCGACAGGAGGGTTCCATGAAGCTGGTTTCAACTCGCATCATCACGGCCGACGTCAATCGGCTTGTCGACTTCTATGAGATGGTCACTGCAGTGTCGGCGGTATGGGGTAACGAGCTGTTCGCCGAGATTCCAACAGCGGTAGGCACATTGGCGATCGGCAGCGACAAGACGGTGCCGCTGTTCGGAGCCGGGTCCGCTGAGCCGGCAGCCAACCGAAGCGCCATCATCGAGTTCCTCGTGGCGGACGTGGACGGGGAGTACGAGCGCCTCCGCGAGCGGGTCGAAGTGGTGACGGAACCGACCACAATGCCCTGGGGAAACCGCGCGCTGCTGTTCCGCGACCCCGACGGAAACCTCGTAAATTTGTTTACTCCGGTCACAGACGAGGCCCGCGACAAGTTCGGGGTGTAACAGCCAAGGGCTGGCGGCGAGTTTGGGCTACGCTTCCGCCGGAAGGCAAGACGACAGCCAATTCCACGCTGCCCGCGATTCTCGACGAGATCCACACCGGCCTGTCCCTCGCGGCTCCGCCGGCGCCGACCCCGACGACCACTAGAAACGAAGCCGCGTTCCTCGGGCTCGGCGGTTCGGATTCGGGTCGCGCCGCAGTGGGTAGGCACGTTGGGAAGCATGACAGCGGATGCTCAAAGAACCAGTCGCACTTGAGGAGACCTCATGCGTGCTAAACGCATCACCGCAAACCTTCGCGTAGCCGATATCGAGTCTGCGAAGGCTTTCTACACCGGTTTCTTGGGGCTCAGCACCGAGGAGTTCAACATGGGCTGGGTGGCGCGCTACACCTCACCCGACACCGGAGTGAATGTCCAACTGGTCACCCAAGACGCCACCGGACCCGAGGACTCGGTCATTTCTGTCCACACCGATGACGTCGAGGCCGCCTATCAGGAGGCTCAGGACCTCGGTTACGAGATTGTGCATCCGCTCTCGACGGAGTCTTGGGGTGTGCGCCGGTTCTTTGTTCGAGCGCCGGACGGCAACGTCATCAACATTGCGTATCACCCTGATTGATCAGACGCCTGTCGGGAGTTACCCAGCAAGGCGAAGCGTGCCGCGCGATAAGCGGCGTCGACGCGAGGTATCTTGAGCGGGTCAATACCCTGCCTGGAAACGTTGGAGGAGCGGTGACGCCAGAGGACGTGGTTCGCGCCGAGCTGCACGCATGGAGTGGCCTCGACGCCGCAGAAATCGTGAGTTACTTCAGCCCCGATGGTGTTTGGGACAACGTTGCATTGGGGGTCCATCGCGGGCATGACGAGATCCGGAAGGCTGTCGAGGGTTACGTCAAGCGAATGGAATCCACCACTCTTGAGATCGTCAACCTTGCCGTCAACGGCAACATCGTCTTGACGGAACGCGTTGATCGAATGGTTTACGACGGCAACAAGATCAGCGCACGCTGCATGGGCGCCTTCGAGGTTGTTGGGGACAAGATTACGGCCTGGCGCGATTACTTCGACGTGCCGTGATGCTCAACGGTGAGCAGTGCGAGTTCTGCGTGAAATCCTCACCAGATGACCGCAATACCCGCGGCCGTCAGGGAAAGCGCCGCGGCGAGGACGAACATAGGGCGCGCGACGGCGTCGCCTGATTTTCGTTGCCGGGCACTGCCCATGCCCAGGACACCACCCAGAACGACCAGTATCGCCAGCTTCGCACCCAGCTTGGGATAGTTCAAAGCGATCCCCGCGGGCCAAGGGGCCGCCAACACCACACCAGTCAGCAGCGACAGCAACAGGCCATAGTCCATCAAGCGAGTGAACCGAAAGCGGTGCGATGCCGCCTCGGCGGTCAGCGTCCCGAACGTCACCGCGAAACCGGTGATATGGAGCAAGACGATTACCCGACGGAGTAGTTCCACGCTGCACAGGGTAGTCCCGGCTGCTGTCGTCGCGCACCGTGTTGTTCCCCCACACAATTAGTCGGCTGACATCCAAAGCCCTACTCGGGCAGGGCAATTGTCTGTTCGGACACGCTGATGAACCGGACGATCTCGGCTTGGCGGACAAGAAAGGTGCGTTCGTCGAGTTTCTTGCGCCGCAGCCAAGTGGTGACTTCAGCGTTGCACTTGCTCGCATTGCACGACGGGCAGCTGGGCACCACATTGGCCAAGGTGTACCGCCCGCCGTTCGCGATGGG
>JAVROG010000343.1:0-7140 GCA_032162865.1 Mycobacterium sp.
CACGCTTCTCCAATTATATTTGCTGCCTAACCACGGTCCGGCGGCTGAGCACCGCAAGCCCGCAAAAGATAATCAAGCGCCTCAAAGGTGTGCCGCGTCATAGCCGTAGCTGTGTAAACCATATGAAGTGCGGACCCATCCGCTAGATGTTGGGAGTGCGCGGAACGGGTCGATGGCTGGGAGCCGACGCGACTGACGTCATCAGTGCGATGTTCGGCGCCGCCCGCATCGGCCGGCCCGACGGCTTGAATATGATCGAGTTGCGCCACAACGACTCTCAGGCCACCGGGGTTGACGGAGCGCTCACCAGGGTTCCCGCGCCGTTCCTGCTGCGCGCCGTCGGTGCGGCTGTCGACGGCGACGCGAGAAGTCGAATTGACCGGGCCCTTGGTGAGGTTGAAATCGCGGGTCGGACCGCTGACATCGGCCGCGCTGCAACATCATTCCGGGAGGGGCAACTGATGTGGCCGATGCATGGTCATCGTCCGATCTGGCGAGACTGCGCGTCGTCAGATCCGCACTGGATCCAGATGGTGCCCTGAGATTCCAGCGACATCCGGTGACCTGACCACCCAGTCGTTTTATTTTCCGAAGGCCGGGGCGTAAGTGTGGTCCGAGTGCGGCTTCCGCGATCCGTCGTATTGCTCGGTGCCCACGTGTAGGCGGAGCATGCGTCCGCCCAACTGGACGTACGCGCCGGGGCGCCATGTGACAGGCTCCCACGGGGTCAGCCTGGTCCAGCCCAGCTGTGTCGGTTCGCGCAGGAAGACCCCGTTGGTGGAGTTGGGGTCGACGACGACCAACTCTCCGTTGATGATTCGGACCTCCGCGTGGGCCCGGGACATCGCGCCCGCGTGATCCTCGATGCACACGGGGTGAAGTCCGCGTTTGACAGCGTCCGACCCGTTCGGATCCCGACCGATGACGCAGTCTCGGTCGATCTCGAAGCGAGAGTTGTCGTCGAGCACCACCCAGCGCTTCGGCCGCGACAATTCGGCCATCGGTGCGGCCGAGACCCTGTCCCTACGGGCGGGCGGGGGCCAGTTCTGGGGACCGCTCGGGGGCCAGTTTGAAGGCGCCGCAGGCGCGCTCCTCGGTGCCGGCGCCGCTTGCGTCGACCACAGGACGGCGCCTTCGCCGGGCACGGTCCCTTCGGTGAGCTTGTAGACGCCGCTGCCATGGGCTGAGGAGCGCGTCCGCTGGCCCAGTTCGTCGACGGTGATGACCGCCGCAACTGCCGGTACGGGCACGGATCGGTGCAGCAGGCGTCCGCGGCCGTGCAACAGCGTTCGGTCGATGCCGTTATCGAGCGCAACGGTGACGCTGCCGCAGAGCAGGATTTCGAGGCTTGTCGGGGTGGGCATGACGATCCCGACGTCAACCATCGTGCGCGACCAGGGCTCGCGGGCGATTTTCTTGAAGGCCTCGACCAATTTGTGCGCGTTGGTTCGCCGGACCATTTCGACCAGGGCCGCAAGCTGCTGTGCGGCGATGGAGTGCTGCGACAGCGGTGCCCGATCACGGTGGGCCACAACGATAATCGTTCCGTTGACGCTCGCCACAAGGTGGCGTCCGGGGATGACTTCGACCTCGGACCGCGGTTTGGCTGGGATCGCGGGGACCGCGGCCTCGACAGTCTGTTGCACATGAAGCGGGGTTTCCTCCCGCACCGGTGCTGGTGCCGGTGGCGCTGCCGGTGCCCGCATCGGTGCCGCTGCCACCGCGTCGGCCGCCGCGTCAACATGGACCTCGGCCTCCGACGGGGCTTCGCTGATGCCAATGCGGGAGTGCAGCCACCTCAGCGGGCGTGGCGCCCACCAGTTCAGATCGCCGGCGAGACGCAGAAACGCCGGCACGACGACCCCACGAATGATCGTCGCATCGATGACGACGGCCAGCGCCGTGCCGATGCCGAACATCTTCATGAAGGACAGCCCATTGGCAAACGAGATCAACGTGATGGTCAACAGCAGCGCGGCACTGGTGACGATCCGGCCCACCCGGCCCAGTCCGATGACGGTTGCCGCGTTGTTGTCCAATCCGGAATCACGGGCTTCCTTGATCCGGCTGAGCAGGAAGATCTCGTAGTCAACCGACAAGCTGAATGCGATGGAGCACAACAACACAACCATCGACGGGTTCAGCGGCGCGGGAGAAAAATCGAGCGCCGAGGCCAAGTGCCCTTCTTGGAAAATCCACACCATGATGCCGAGAACCGCGCTGAGGACAAGCAGATTCAGCAGGAGCGCTTTGATCGGCACGATGACGCTGCCGGTGAACAGGAACAACAAGATGAAGGTGGCAACGGCGATCAGACTGATAGCCAACGGAAGTCGGTTGGCGATCGCAGCGCTGCTGTCGATGAGCGTCGCGGTCGGACCGCCCACCTCGACCTGGTGGTTGGTGATCTTCGTGCGGATGTCGCGGACGAGATGTTGAGCGGTGTCTGAATCCGCCTGAACCGACAGGTAGACGAACGCATAGCTGGCCCCCGTCGCGGTTGCCGGCGCCTGTCCGACCAGCTGGCCGTGCTCGTACCTGCCGATCGGGCCGGTGACCAGGACGACGCCGTTCATCCGTGACACGTCGGCGGCAAGTTTGGTGAGCACCTCGGCGTCATTCCGGGTTACCAACGTGATCGACTGCGAGGGATCTAGCTGGAAGTCCTTCTGCAGTGATTCGGCCACCAAACGCGCACTCGAGTCGGTCGGCAGTGCGCGCTCATCCGGTGTGGCGTACTGGGCGTTGAGGAAAGGAATGCCAAGCCCCAACAGCACGACGACAACCGGCAGCGCATAGAGGAGGGGGTGGCGTGTCACCACCTCGGCGAAACGTCGCCAGAACAGGGAATCCGCGGAAAGTGGCACCTTTCGGCGGATGATCGCCAGTGAGTCGACGCGCTTACCCAGCAGAGCCAGCAGCGCGGGCAGCACCACGATCGCGCTGAACGCCGATAGCAAAACGGTGGCAGTCGCGGCGAGGCCGACGGATCGCAGGAAGTAGGTGGGAAACACCAGCAGGGTGGTCATCGCCAGCGTGACGGTTGCTGCGCTGAACAGAATGGTCCGGCCGGCAGTGTTGACGGTGGCGATGATGGCTTGATGGTGTTCTCGCCCGTTGGCGCATTCCTCGCGGAATCGCGACACCATCAGCAAGCCGAAGTCGATGGACAACCCGAGACCGAACGCGGTTGTGACCGTCAGGGCGTGCACTGACACATCGGTGACTGTCGTCATGAGCAGCAACACCGACAGGGTCGAGACGATCGAGACGACTCCGACCACAATCGGCAGCACTGCGGCGACCAGACCGCCGAACACGAGGACAAGCACGGCCAGCGAGATGGGCACCGCGATGCTCTCGCTCGTCTTGAGGTCCTGTTTGACCTTGTCCCGGATCTCTTGCTGCACGCCAAGAGAGCCGCCCGCACGCACTGTGACGTTCGCGTCTTTGGGCAGACTTGCGATGATCCGCTTGGCCGTTTCCGCAGCCTGATCCGCGGTTCCGCCGACGTGCACAAGCATCAGGCCGGATTGGCCGTCCTTGCTGCGCAAGTCGGAAGCTCCTTCGTCGCCGAAGGACCTGGTGATCTTCGCGCTCGGTTCGGCCGCGACGAGTCGAAGCACGCGATCCCGTACCGCCGCGACCTCGGGGCTATCGACAGTGCCCTCGCGTGGGAGCAGTTGGATCACCAGGTTCGAGGTGGTGCCGAAATGCTGGTCCAGGAATTCGTCGGCTTGCGACGATTCCGATTTCGGATCGGTGTTTCCGCCGGTACCGAGCTTGTCGGAAACCGAGCCGCCGAGCGCGACGCTAATGCCAAGCAAGACCAGGACGACCACCAACACCAGCTTGGGGCGCCGCACGGTGAATGCGGCCAATCGCCTCAACACGTCAGTTGCCTCCCCGCTGCGTCCCCACAGCTGATCGCCAGTGTGCTGTGCGGGTCTTGGCGCTTTCTAAAAAGCGATCGCAGCTTGAATCATCCCCGCTGATCGGGTCGCGGATCAATCCGAAGTGAGGTCAATTGCACGGCTCGCCGGAGAGCCACAGGCGTACCAGGCAGCGCCGTGCCCCCGGCTCGGGTGCGTCGACGAAACCGCGCCGGTTGTGCAGGGTCACGTTGTTGTCAGCGAAGAGGACGTCGCCGGGTGCGAGCGTGAATTCGACGAAGTTGGCCGGGTCGTTCAGGGCACGGTCGAAAGCGTCGAGCGCTTGGCGCTGGCGGTCACTCAGCGGCTTACCGCCGCGGTAGTGGCCTAATTCGATGTGCAGGCGGTTGTAGCGGATCTGCACGCCGTCCGGGGTGTCGGTGAAGACCGATCCGACAGTTATCGGGTCTTCGCCCGGCTCGGTCTCATGCGAGCGGTCGAAGCAGAACTCCCCGTAGAGTTCTTCGACCAGCTCGGGCTGCGTCGCCAGCAGCGCGTTGTAGGCGGTGTGTCCGCTGACCATGACCGACTCGCCACCCGTCACACCCTTGCGCAGGCACAACAGGCCGAGGACGTCCGGGCGGCTACCGGCGTAGGCGCAGGCCGAGTCGGTGTGGAAGATCAGTTCCGAGTTCGTCTTCGAGCCGCGTGCCTCGGCGACCGACTGGCCGGTGTCTTGGACCAGGTAGACGCGGTCGCCCTGCCGGTTCTGCGGCTGCGGGTCGCCCAGGTAGGTGCCCAGGCCCCAGTAGAGCATCGACGCTTCCTCGTCCGACCAGTCCTCCAGGGGCAGTCCGCGCAGCACGCAGAAACCTGGCCCGAGGCGAAGGCATTGGCGGATGCCGCGTGCGAGTTCCAGAAGTTCCGGCTCCTGGAAGTCCGTCGGCTCGATGGTGTCCAGTCGCCTGCCGCGGCGTCGCAGCTCGTCGCGGATACGCAGGCAAGCGGCGGCCTGTCGCGGGTTGACGGCGACCATGTAGCCCCACTCGTCCAGGCTGGCGTGATTCCAGACTGTCGGTCCGGCAACTGCGTCGCGCCGGGTTGCCGGCTGGGTTGTCGTGTTGGCGAAATTCGTGAGCATCTCTTCATCCCCTTTCGTCTGGCTTGGACGCTTTCTATGAGTTTCACCTGTTGGCCTTGACATTTTCTTGGAAGTACATATGCGCTGGTCAGATGCCCGCCATTGGACTGTAGGCAGGAGAGAACGGCAACCGTTCATAGGAGGAGGGGAGCAGTCCCGTCCCGGCGTGGTTTGCGGCCCGGCCTCTGGGTGGACCTCTTAATCCTGCGCATCAAGAATCCTCCAAGGCGTTTGTTGAACGCTCTACTGCATGAACCCGATCGACCTCCTCATCGTGGGCCTTGGCTGTGGAGTCTTCGCCTGGGCGTTGTCGCGGTACGCGCCGTCAGCGTTGCCGGGAGCAGGACTGGCGGCGCAAGGCGTACTCGGCGTGTACACCGGGCTGATGGTGCGCGACATCTCGTTCGCCGCACTGGGCTCGCACTGGCCGATCGTCGTCGCCATCGCCATCAGCACCCTGATCGTCAGCGTCGCGGGCGGTGCGCTGCTCGGTCTGCGCCGTGACGTCAGCCCGTTGACAGGCGGGCTCGCGCTCGTGGCCGGCGGCTCGTCCGGCCTGGTCGCCATCGCCCGCGAACTCGGTGGCGACGATCGTGTCGTCGCGGCCGTTCAATACCTGCGCGTTGCGCTGATCACGGCTTCCATGCCCGTCGTTGCGACGGTGTTCTTCCACAGCACCGCCGGCCATGGCTCGCAGGCAAGCGAAACATCCTCGCTGCCTTTGCATTTCGCGCTTCCGTTAATCGCGGTCATCGTGGTGGTCGGCGCGGCGGGCGGCCGAATGGTACGACTGCCGGGAGCCGGCTTGATCGGTCCGATGGCAATCACGATCGCGCTGGATTTCTGCGGTCTCGCGGAGGGTCTCACGGTTCCGATGCTGCTGGTCCAGGTCGGCATCATGCTGATCGTCTGGCAGACGCTGCTGGAGTTCGACCGGGAGTCGCTTCGGGCGATCCGACGGATCCTGCCTGGCGCGTTCGCGTTGATCATGGTGCTGAACGTCGCCGCGGCCGGCCTCGGCGTGGTGCTGGCAGACGAGGCTGGACTGAGCATGCTCGACGGATACCTCGCGACCAGCCCCGGCGGCATCTACGCGGTGCTCGGCACCGCCGCGGAGTCGGGCTCCAACGTGACGTTTGTGATGGCGTCCCAGGTCATTCGCGTAGTCCTGATGCTGTTCGCCGCGCCGTTCGTCGCACGGTTGTTCATGCGATTCACACCTCAGAGCGCGGCGACCAGCTCGGGGCCCCGCGAGCTGGTCCCGGTTGCCGCCTGAGCGCCGACCGCCGATGCCCCGCCCTATCTCAGGCCCTATCTCAACCCGACCGAAGGATCAGTGCGACAATATGCAACGGATCAACCAAGCGAGCAGCCCAATGAACGGACGAATTACTCAGTCGCGGTGGCGCACTCACGCGCTGTCAGGGACACCGGGGGTGCACCGGGCTCGCAGGCTGGTGGCGGCCGCCCTACTCGCGGCGGCATTGGTGATTGTCCCGGCAGCGACGCCCTTTTCAACGACTGCGTTGATTCCGAGGGCATCGGCGGCATGCCCCGGTGCCGAGGTTGTTTTCGCTCGCGGCCGGGAGGAACCCCCCGGCGTTGGCGCAGTCGGCGACGCGTTCGTCAGCTCGCTGCGCGGCAAGACCCGCGTGCCGATCGGGGTATACGGCGTCAATTATCCGGCAAACATCAGCGTCGACAGTGGCGCCAACGATCTGAGCGGGCACGTTCAAACTATGGCCAAGAACTGCCCCAACACCCGCGAGGTGCTCGGCGGCTATTCCCTGGGTGCCGAGGTGGTTGACGTCGCGCTCCGGGGCCGGATACCGCCGGGTGCGGATCAGCACGTCGCGGCGGTCGCGCTGTTCGGCAATGGCACCCGGGGAATCCCCCCCGCCTACAGCAATAGGACGATCGACCAGTGCGCGCAGGGCGACCCCATCTGTGGACGAGGCATGAATTGGCCGTCGCATCTGCAGCCCTCGTACATCGACTCCGGATTGGTGGATCAGGCGGCCGGCTTCGTCGCCGGCAAGCTGTAGATCAGTCCCGCGTACGAAGGTCGCGGGTGATCAGCGTGCGCGCCTGGAGTTCGCTGTCGGGCGGGTAGTCCACTCGCACCAG
>JAVROG010000344.1:0-2573 GCA_032162865.1 Mycobacterium sp.
GCCCGCGGGCGTAATGGCGCTGCCGTTGCCGATCGCGAAGGTGAACCGCACTATGACCGCGGACAGGCACTGGGAAGCCGCGGGCATGGGCCAGACCGGCGAGACCTATCTCGCCGGTCCGGACAACCTGATGCGGTCGGATTCCCGGCTATTCCTCGAAGACCCGAAGCAATACAAAGCCGAGGCAACAGCGGCCGGCACTCCGTCCGATACTGTCGACAAGGCGATCCGTTGGCGCGGAACGACATTGGTCCAGCCCGTCGCGACCGCAGCTGTGCGCGCCGCGCAACGCGGACAGACCGGAACCATGATCGACACCGATTACCTCGGTCGTCGGGAGTTGGTGGCCTACGCCCCATTATCGCTACCGAATTCCGACCTGCACTGGTCGATCTTGGCGACCAGAGAAACGGATGAAGCCAACGCTCCATTTACTTCACTCACAGAGAAATTGGTATTCGCAAGGGCAGCAATGGTTTTGGCTATCTGTGTGGGGGCACTGCTGGTGGCTCAGGTATTCGTGCGGCCCATCCGGCGGCTCCAAGCCGGCACTCGGGAAATCAGCACCGGCAACTACGATGTCGCCATCCCAGTGACGTCGCGCGATGAGATCGGCGAACTCACTGACGCATTCAACGACATGAGCCGGAATCTGCAGATCAAAGAGGATTTACTGACCGAACAGCGCAAGGAGAACGATCGTCTGCTCGGGTCGTTGATGCCCGAACCGGTGGCGCAGCGTTACCGCGACGGCGAACAGACGATCTCTCAGGAACACCAGGATGTCACCGTCATCTTCGCCGACTTCGTCGGCCTCGACGAGATATCCAACAATTTGTCGGGCGACGAACTGGTCGGCATCGTCGACGACCTGATCCAGGAACTCGACGCCGCCGCGGAAGCACTTGGCGTCGAACCGATGCGCACCCTGCACAACGGCTACCTCGCCAGTTGCGGGCTGAACTTTTCGCGCCTGGACAGCGTGCACCGCACCGTCGAATTCGCCGTCGAAATGCAAAGCATCGTCGAGCGGTTCAACAGCAAGACGGGCTACCAGCTGGCGCTGCGCGCCGGTATCAACACCGGCAACGTCATCAGTGGGCTGGTGGGACGATCGAACATGGTTTACGACATGTGGGGCGCAGCGGTCAACCTCGCCCACCAGATGCGCAGCAGCACAAACCAATCGGGGATCTACGTCACCTCACCGGTATACGAGGCAATGCGCGATATCCGGGAGTTCACGCCGGCAGGCACCGTCACCGTCGGCGACACCGAACAGCAGATCTGGCAGCTATCGGAGGAACGGTGAATAGCTTTGATGTGCCCTCGCTTTGGTGGGCCGCCGCGTTGGTGGTCGGACTGCCGCTGCTGCTGATCGCTCTCACCGAGTGGCACCACAGCCTCGTCCGTAAGCAGAGTCCACTTGCTCGGCCCGTCCTGCTACTGCGCAGTTATCTGGTCCCGCTGGGGGCCCTGTTGGTGCTGCTCGTTCAGGTGGCAAGGATGCCCGCCGAGTTCACCTCGGTGCGGCTGCTCGGAACGGTTTTCGGCTTTGTGATGCTGGTGCTGTTGTTGTCCGGGCTCAACGCGACGGTGTTCGAGGGCGCACCGCAAGGGTCGTGGCGCCAACGATTGCCGGCCATCTTCCTCGACGTGACCCGCTTCTTGCTGATCGGTGCGGGTCTGGCGGTGATCTTGTCCTACGTCTGGGGCGTTCGTATCGCCGGCCTATTCACCGCGCTGGGCGTGACGTCGGTGGTCATCGGTCTGATGCTGCAGAATTCGGTCGGTCAGATCGTGTCGGGCCTGTTCATGTTGTTCGAGCAACCGTTCCGAATCGGCGACTGGCTGGAATCCCCGGCGGCCAGCGGCCGGGTCGTGGAGGCGAACTGGCGTGCCGTCCATATCCAGACCGCCCGCGGACTGCTGATCACTCCGAACTCGGTGCTCGCCACCACCTCGTTCACCAACCTCAGTCGTCCGCCCGGTGGGCACGTTCTGGTGATCAACACCGCATTTTCTCCCGCCGATCCCCCGAACCGGGTATGCGCACTACTGACTCAGATCGCCAGCGCTCTGCCACAGCGCAAGACCAACGGAGCGGTCACGTCGATGCCAACCGGAAGCGGCGAATACCGCATCACCGTCGGATTGAAGTCGCCGGCTGATGACGCCGCCGCGCAAGCCACATTTCTGGCCTGGCTCTGGTACGCGGCGCGTCGTGCAGGTCTTCAACTTGACGGGGAGGACGACGACTTCTCGACGACAGAGCGCGTCGAGTATGCCCTGCGGACCGTTGTGGCGCCGGCGTTGCGGCTGAGCCGAACGGATCAGCAGTCGCTGCAACCGCACGCCCCGGATCGTGCGGTACGCGGCGCACGAAATCGTCGAACAGGCAGGGGAAGTGCCCACTGTGATGACCTTCCTGGTCATGGGAAGCGTACGACTGACCGCCGTCTCCCAGGACGGGCTGGCGTTCGTGGTGGGGACCATGGACGAAGGCTCTTTCCTCGGGGTGACCGCGCTGACCCGCCAACCCAACCTGACCGACGCGCATGCCGTCGAAGAAG
>JAVROG010000345.1:0-8708 GCA_032162865.1 Mycobacterium sp.
TAAGCGTTGTGCGATCTCGCCGGATTCTCAGCCGCTCAGGGTGCGCAGCAGCATATGCATCGCCACGGTGGTCGAGCGTTCCCGGACCTCCGACCGGTTGCCGGGGAGCCGCAGGGTTCGAGTGATCAGCTCGCCGTCACCTAGCGCGACGGTGAAACAGACCGTGCCCACCGGCTTTTCGTCCGTTCCGCCACTGGGGCCTGCGATGCCGGTGATCGCGACGGCGGTATCGGCGTCGAAGCGCTTCAGCGCGCCGGTCGCCATCGCCTCGGCAACCGGTTCGGAAACCGCCCCGTGCTCTTCGATCAGGCCCGCGTCGACACCGAGAAGCTGTTCCTTCGCTTCGTTGGAGTAGCACACCACACCGCCGGCCACGTAGTCCGATGACCCGGGTCGTTCCGTCAGCCGCGCCGCCAGCAATCCCGCCGTGCAGGATTCCGCTGTCGCGATGCGGCGGCCCGCCAGCAACCGTGCGACCAGATCGTCGACCTGCGAACCGTCCTCGGAGAACACCTGATCGCCGTGCCGATCGCGCAGCAGCTGAGTCAGCAGTGCGTAGACATCCGCTGAGTCCGGCTCGTAGCGCGTCACGATCTCCAGCTCCCCGCGCCGCAGGCAGGTAGTGATCTCGAGGGCGGAAAAGCCAGGGATGGATGTCTCGGCGTCGCGGAGCGTCTCGGCAAGTCCCGACTCGGGCAGCCCGAACATGCGCACCATTTCCTGCCGGTAGACCGTTCGCCCGGCGATCGCCTGCTGCACCCCAGCCGTCGCAATGGCCTTGCGCCACATCGGCTGGAGCTCGCGCGGCGGCCCCGGAAGCACCAGCACCGTCGGCTTTCCCGGCACCACCACGCCCGGTGCGGTACCCACGGGATCAAGGATTTCCGACCCGACCGGGATCATGGCCTGCTTGCGGTTGGCGGTTCGCACCGATTCGAAGTTGCCAGGCTCCAGGAGCGCGGCGAACGCGGGATTGCGCGCCATCAGGGACTTGAGGATCTCGGCGATCCTGTTTTCGAGCTCGTCGTCCAGCGCCAGCTCGCGGCCGCAGAAGCGGGCCACCACTTCGACGGTCATGTCGTCGGCCGTCGGGCCCAGGCCGCCGCTGGTGATGATGAGATCCACACCCTGGTCGGCCATGAAGCGCAGCTGAGCCTCGATGTCGGCGGGGCGGTCACCACAGATGGTGATGTGGGCCAGCTCGACGCCGAGTTCCAGGAGCCGATCAGCGATCCAGGGGCCATTGCGGTCCTGGACGCGCCCGGTCAGAACTTCGGTGCCGGTGACCACGATGCCTGCGCGTGCGCTCACTGTGCTGAGCCTACGCATCAACTAATTACGCATCATCCAACGGTGGTGACTCGTCGCCACGGCACTGTTGGTGGTGACCCGCTGCGCCGCGCTGGCGATCACCACGGGACTTTGGTGGTGACCCGCTGCGCCCGGCTGCGCCGCGCTTGCGATCACCACGGGGACTAGCGTGAGGCCGTGGTGCAAGCTCCGCGTACCCGTTATGCCACGTGCGGCGATATCGATATCGCCTACCAGGTGCTCGGTGAGGGTCCGACGGATCTGCTGGTGCTACCGGGTCCGTTCGTCCCGATCGACTCGATCGACGATGAGCCCGCGCTGTAACCGCTTCCAGCGGCGTCTGGCCTCATTCGCCCGGGTGATCAGGTTCGACCTGCGCGGCGTCGGCCTCTCCTCGCGGGCGCCGACGATGGACATGCTGGGACCAAAGTTCTGGGCCGAGGACGCGATCGCGGTAATGGATGCCGTCGGGTGCGAGCAGGTGACGGTGCTTGCGCCGAATTTCCATGCGATGAGCGGGCTTGTCCTGGCGGCGGATTACCCCGAGCGGGTGAACAGCCTCATTGTCGTGAGCGGCACTGCGCGCGCGCTGTGGGCGGCCGATTACCCCGTCGGCGCCAAGCAGAGTCTGCTCGATCCTTACCTGACGGTCGCGCTCGAGCATGATGCCGTTGAGCAGGGGTTCGACGTGCTGGGCATCGTCGCGCCGTCGGTTGCCGGCGACGCCGCGTTTCGTTCCTGGTGGGATCACGCCGGTAACCGGGCGGGCCCGCCGAGCATGGCCCGCGCCGTGGCCACCGCGCTGGCGCAGGCCGATGTGCGAGAAGCCTTGGCCCGCATCACCGCTCCGACGCTGATCCTGCATCGCATCGGTGCGCTCTTCATCCCGGTTGGGCAGGGCCGCTACCTCGCCGAGCACATCGCAGGATCACGCTTCGTCGAGTTGCCGGGCGCGGACGTTCTGTACTGGGTGGGCGACGCCGCGTCCATGCTCGATGAGATCGAGGAGTTCGTCACCGGCGTGCGCGGGGGTGCCGACGCCGAGCGCGTGCTCACCACGGTCATGTTCACCGACATCGTTGGCTCGACCCGGCGCGCGGCCGAACTCGGCGACTATCGCTGGCGAGACCTACTCGACAACCACGACAACATCGTGCGCCACGAAATCCAGCGGTTCGGCGGTCGCGAGGTGAATACGGCTGGCGACGGATTCGTTGCGACGTTCAGCAGCCCGAGTGCCGCGATCGCTTGTGCCGACGCAATCGTGGATGCGGTCCGGGTGTTGGGCATCGAGGTTCGGATTGGCATTCACGCGGGCGAGGTAGAAGTGCGTGGTGCAGATGTCGCCGGTATGGCGGTGCACATCGGCGCGCGGGTCTCAGCGCTGGCGGGTGCGAGCGAGGTGCTGGTGTCCTCGACTCTGCGCGACATCGTCACCGGCTCCCGGCACAGCTTCGTCGAGCGCGGTGAACACGCCCTCAAAGGGGTGCCTGGTGAATGGCGTCTTTACGCCCTCGAGCGCAAGCAGGCGACCGTGACGAGCTAGTTGTTCGAGCCAGGTCTGCCGGGTTGGCCGGGTTGTCCCGGCTGGCCTGGTTGACCCGGTTGCCCTGCCTGGCCGGCGCCCCCGCCCGGGCCGCGCTCGCCAGCCTGACCACCCAGGCCGCCCTCGCCAGCTTGACCGCCCTCGCCAGGTTGACCACCTGCACCCCCCCCGCCGCCCGTGCCTCCGGCACCGCCGTCTCCTCCGCGGCCGGCCGCACCGTTGGTTACGTCGTCTGCCCTGAGCTTTGCTCCAGTTTTGCTGACGGGGTTACCAGGACATCCGTCCGCCTCGCTTCGAGAGGCCAGGCGATTTGACTCCCGCTACGCGCAGAGGGGATCGGGCCCAAGCGTCCCCGGTAGGAGAGAGAATGTTTCGATGATGGAGCCAGAGGTGCTGCAGGCTGATGTGACCAAACTCGAGGTCGACGCGATCAGTAATGCCGCCAACACCGAACTTCGCCACGGCGGCGGCGTCGCTGCGGCAATTTCTCGGGCCGGCGGCCCCGAGGTGCAGCGCGAATCGAAGGAGAAGTCGCCGATCGGGCTGGGTGAGGCGGTCGAGACCACCGCCGGTGACATGCCCGCCCGGTATGTGATCCACGCCGCGACGATGGAGCCGGGCGGTCCGACCTCTGCCGAGATCATTACCCGCGCGACGGTCTCAACGCTGCGTAGGGCCGATGAACTGGGCTGCCGTTCGTTGGCTCTGGTCGCTTTCGGAACGGGCGTCGGAGGCTTCCCACTGCAAGAAGCTGCGCGGCTGATGGTCGACGCGGTTCGTCAGCACCAACCGGGTTCGCTGCAGCGCGTCGTATTCGCCGTGCACGGCGACGCGGCGGAGCATGCGTTCACCGAGGCAGTACAGGCCTAACCGGCAGACAGGTGACGCTCGACGGATTGGACTTTCTGCGTCATCGCGTCGGTGACTCCGGTCCGCAAGTCCGCCTTGATCACGGTGCTGACGCGGGGTGCGCGCGCGGCCACGGCCTCCACCGCCCGTTGGACAACGGCCATCACCTCGGCCCAGCTATCGCCTTCGATTACGGTGAACATCGAATCCGTCTTGTTGGGCAGCCCCGAATCACGGACCACCCGAACCGCTTCGGCGACGATCTCGCCGACACCCTCCCCCACGCCCAGCGGGGTGACCGAGAACGCGACGAGCACCGACACTCCACGAGCGTACCCACGGGCGCTGATAAACGGTCCCATGGCAGCATCGAGGCCCATGCGGGTTCTGGTGCAACGGGTCTCATCGGCGACCGTGACGGTGGATGGTGAGGTCGTCGGCGCCATCGGGCCGAACGGCCAGGGCCTACTCGCATTTGTCGGAGTCACCCACACCGACGGACCCGAAAATGCGCAACGGCTGGCCGAAAAACTCTGGAAGCTACGCATTCTCGACGATGAGAAATCCGCGTCCGATGTCAACGCGCCAATCCTGGTGGTCAGCCAGTTCACCCTTTACGCCGATACGGCCAAGGGCCGGCGCCCGTCCTGGAATGCCGCGGCGTCGGGCGCGGTCGCGCAACCACTGGTGGCGGCGTTCGCAGAGGCGTTGCAGGCGCTCGGTGCGCACGTCGAAACCGGTGTCTTCGGAGCACACATGCGGGTCGAACTCAACAATGACGGCCCGGTGACCTTGCTGTTAGAGCTCTGACGGGTACGTTCGGCAATATGACGGAATTCGGATCGCTACGGTCCGACGACGACCAATGGGACATCGTCAGCGGTGTCGGCTACACCGCTCTTATTGTCACCGGCTGGCGTGCGCTGCATGCGGTGAGCGAGCAACCACTGGTGCGCGACGACTACGCGAAGCTGTTTATCGAAGCCTCAGAGGATCCCTATCTGACGGACCTGCTCACCGACCCGGGCACCTCGGAACACGAGAGCGCCTTTCCGCGTCTCTACGGAGTGCAGACCCGATTCTTCGACGACTTCTTCACCGAAGCCTGTGACGCCGGCATCCGACAGGCGATAATCGTCGCCGCCGGTCTGGACTCCAGGGCATATCGGCTGGAATGGCCTTCCGGCACAACAGTTTTCGAAATCGACCTGCCGAAGGTCCTCGAATTCAAAGCGCGGGTGCTCAGCGGGCATGGCAGGCAGCCCAAGGCAGATCGACGAGCGGTGGCAGCCGACCTACGCACCGACTGGCCGGCCGCGCTCCTAGCTGCCGGGTTCGACCCGCACAGCCCAAGCGCGTGGTCGGTGGAGGGCCTGCTGCCCTACCTCACCAGTGCGGCTCACGAGGCGCTTTTCGCCAGCATCGGTGAGCTGAGCGCCCCGGACAGTCGACTTGCCATCGGTGCCTTGGGGTCTCGTCTTGACCACGAACAACTCGCCGCGCTTGAGGAAGAGCACCCAGGGGTCAATTTGGCAGGGGATATCGACTTCTCCTCGCTGACCTACGAGAACCCGATGGACCCAGCGGCGTGGCTGGTCGCGCATGGGTGGGCGGTCGAGCCCGTCCGGAACACCCTCGAGCTACAGGCCGGCTACGGGCTGACGCCACCGGACGTGGACGTCAAGATCGACAGTTTCATGCACTCGCAATACATAGTTGCAACACGGTGACAGCGGGCTCCACAGCAAACGGCTACGGGGTGAGCAGAATCTTCACATCATCGCCGGACCGCGTCGCGGCCGTCGCATAGCCCTTGGCCGCTTCATCCAGCGGCAGTGTTGCAGTGAAAATGCCGTCGACGTCCAAGCGGCCGGACTGCAGCAGCGGAATCAACTCCGGCCAGGTGCGCTGCACCGGCGCTGTCGTCCAACGCACGGTGATGCTGCGGATCAGGGCCCCCAGCGCCGGGAAGGGAAACGGCTGCAGATCGTGCACGCCGACCACCGAAACGGTGCCGCCCGGCCGTACCGTGTTGAGCGCGTCGGTCAGGGATGCGTCCGTCGCGACCGCGTCGATCACCGCGTCGGCCCCCCGGCCGCCCGTCGCGGCGAGGATGGACTCGACCGTCGACGACCGCACCGGCGTGGCACCCCAGTCGGCGGCGCGTTGCAGCCGCCCCTCGACGCGATCGACCGCGAAAACCGTTGCGGCACCTTGGAAGAACGCGCTGCGCAGCGCACACAGGCCCACCGCCCCGAGGCCGATCACCGCGACTGTGCCGCCGTAGGGGAAGTCGGCGCGCTGGGCCGCTGCCCAGCCGGTGGCCAGGTTGTCGGTGAGCAGCAGAGCCTGCTCGGTGCTGATGCCCTCGGGAATCTTGCGCAGCTGGAAGTCGGCGGCGTGTACCGCGAGTAGATCCGTTTGAGCGCCCGGCAGTACGCCGCCGCCGAAGATATTTATGCCCGAGTAGCACATCACCGGGTCGTTGGTGGCGCACCCGGGACAACTTCCGCAGCCGGCCACCGACGACACCATGACTTCATCGCCGACTTTGACGGTGCGCACGTCGGGCCCGGCTTCGACGACGGTGCCGACGGCTTCGTGGCCGAGGGCAACCGGCTCGAACATCGGATATTCGCCTTCGTAGAAATGCAGATCGGATCCGCAGATACCGGCAGCGCTGACCGCGACGATTACGCCGTCCGGCCCGGTCAGCGCGGGGTCCGGTCGGGTTTCGATGCGAATGCTGGCGGGTCCGTCAATGACTACGGTGCGCATACGGGCGTGCTCACTTTCATTGTCGCAGAGAGAATTTAACGTCGCAAGACGAATTGGGACCAGTCGGGCTCACGCACGGCAGCCCAGTATTCGTTGAGGCGCCATGGGCTTACGGTGTGGATCTCCCCGTCGGCGTTCTTGAAGTAGGAGTGCTTAACGGCGGGATGGGACCAGACCATTTTCTTGATTTCGGCCTGCGTGCGCTGATGCCACTCGGCGGTCGCCTCGGGCGTGGGCTCCAACGCCAGGATCTGCTGCTCGGCCATGCGTTGCGGGCACAGGTTGATATAGCGCATCTGCAGCTCGGACTGGAAGATCAGACTGCCACCGTGCGCCAGATGAGTGCCCGGGCCGTAGACGAGAAAGAGGTTGGGAAATCCCGGAACGGTGATGCCCAGATGAGCATTGGGCCCGCTCCCCCACACCTCATGCAGGTCGATTCCGTTGCGGCCGATCATCTTCAGCGGCCACAACACGTCGGTGTGACGAAACCCGGTGGCGTAGACGATGACGTCGACCTCGTGTGCGATGCCATCATCGGTGACCACCCCGCACGGCGTGATGCGTCCGATCGGCGTGCGCACCAGTTCGACATTGTCGCGCTGCAGTGTTTGCAGCCAGCTGCCGTTGTCCTGCAACGTGCGTTTGCCGGTCGCAGGATAGTCGGGCATCACCTTGGCAAGAAGCTCATCGGAGTTCGGGCCTTCGGCTACCTGACTGCTGATCCAGTGGCTGAACATCATCCGGGCGGCGGCGTTGATGTCGCTGACGGCATGTTCGTGTCCGCCGGACTGGTCTCTGTAGTTCGGGTCGGAGCGCGCGGCGTCCAGACCCTTGTCGGCGCCGGGCCACAGCAGCAGGAAGCGGTACCACCGTCCGTAGCAAGGCAGATACCGCATCGCCCAGCGCGCTCCATCGCCGACCTCGTCGTGATACATCGTGTTCGGGAACATCCATTGCGCCGTGCGCTGGAAGACCGTCAGATGCTCGACGTGTCCGGCGATCGCGGGGGCGATCTGAAATCCGCTGGCACCGGCGCCGATCAGCGCAACCCGCTTGCCCGTCAGGTCGACGGAATGATCCCAGGCAGCCGAGTGGAAAGAAGGTCCCTCGAAGGTGTCGGCTCCCTCGAATTCGGGGATGTGCGGCCGATTCAGCTGGCCGACCGCGGTGATCACCGCACGTGCCTGCACGGTATTGGTCTGACCATCGGACGAGCGGCGTTCGACCGTCCACATGCCTTCTGCGTCATGCCATTCCGCGGCGAGAACCTCGGTGTTCCACCGCACGTGCTCTGCCAGGTCGTGCTTGGTGAGCACCTGGGTGAAGTAGTTCTGCAGCTCGGCTTGTTCGGCGAAGAAGTGGGTCCAGTCATTGTTGGGTTCGAAGCTGTAGCAATAGAAATGGTTCGCCACGTCGACGCGGGCGCCGGGATAGCTGTTCTCCCACCAGGTTCCGCCGGGTCCCGCATTCTTCTCGATAATGGTGAACGGAATGTTGGCCTGTTTGAGGCGGACGCCGGCCAAGATGCCGGACTCGCCGCAGCCGATGACCAGAACGGGAAACTCGGCCATGCTCGCGGCGGGCAGTTCCCCCGGGCGGCGCGGGTCGACCCCTTCGAGGTCCATCTCCTCCAGAGCCAGGGGCAAGTAGTCGTCGGGAACGTGCTCGCCGGCGGCCCAGTCCAGCATTTCCCGGATGAGTTCCGAACTCAGCGGTGCAGGCTCGGGGCAACCGCGGTCCCGGTAGTGGGTGATCACCGTGAGCGCCTCGGCGCGCGCTCGGGTCTTGTCCTCTTCGGACAAGAACCCCTGGACTTCGTTGAGGAACACGCCCAGCTGCTTGAAGTCGCGGATGTAGCGCGGGTCGCCGGTGATGTGCACCAACGACAGCAGCAACGTCGGGATACTGACGTCCTGCAACGCTGCCGCGATCTCTGATGTCGACGTGGTGAAGGGCTGCCCGGCGTACCGGCTGCGCATCGGGTGCGGTCCTTTCGTGGATTGCAATTACGCTACGGCACGTTTCGTAATTGGCAGCCCTACCGTACCCGCGGTGCCACACTGGGATCAAGAGCTGTTTGATAGGGACGGGATTCGATCACCAACGTGTACGGAGAGCCACCCACATGGGTTTATTCAGTCAGAAGGCAGCGGATCAACGCACTGCCGACGCGTCCGGCGCGGCCGAGCAGGCTTCTCGGCAGAGGCCGCAACGCCGCGCC
>JAVROG010000346.1:0-3665 GCA_032162865.1 Mycobacterium sp.
CGGGGCGGCCGCTCCAGCGCCCGCAAGCGTTGGGGCGCCCACCGCGCCTGCGCCGCAGGCACCTGCCGCAGCCGCACCGCTGGCTCCTGCCGCAGCCGCGCCGCTGGCTCCTGCCGCAGCCGCGCCACGCGCACCCGCCGCAGCCGCGCCGCTCGCACCCGTTCGGCCTACGGCACCGACTGCGCCCCAGGCGCCTGCCCAGGCGACCCATCCGGCACCCCTGGGAATCCCCGGACAGCCCGCCGTGAATCCCGCGCCCGCCCCGGCGTCCACGCTGCCGCCGTTGGTCACCCTGACGCCCGTCCCGCCGCGCTAGTTCGCCGGTGGAGCCCGGCGCGCGTCATCGTCGGCGGGCTCGTATTGTGAGCGCATGCTTATCGCGGGCGTGATGTGTGTGTGTGCGGCGACAGCGTCGGCCGCATCCGGAATCTGGTCGCTGTCACATGCCCCCGCCGCAGAGCCGACACAGTTGGCGCTGCGCTCCATGGCGCCCACTCAGTTGGCGGCCGCCGTGATGTTGGCCGCCGGGGGAGTGGTGGCGCTGGCCGCATCCCCGCAAGCGGCTTTGGTGGTTGTGATCGTCTGCATCGTCGGCGCCCTCGGCACACTGGCCGCCGGCTCATTGCAGAGCGCGCGATATGCGCTACGGCGTGAGGCTGTCGCTGCCGAAGTCACCGGCTGCGCGGGCAGCTGCGCCGTCTGCACCCTGTCCTGCCAATAGGTTCGATGGTCGCGACCCGCTGCACCCGGGGGCGAACTAGTTGCGGCTGACGTCGATCGGGTGCGTGGCCAGCAGCGATAGCGGCAACGGCTGACGGCGCAACACCTGACCCCAAAGGTCGGCCCTCGGCGGCACCAGCACATCAGATGGCAACGCCGACAACACAATCCAATCGTCGCGCTCGATCTCACCTTCGAGTTGGCCGATGGTCCACCCGGAGTACCCCGCGAAGATCCGCACCCCTTCGACGACGGGTGCGATCAGGTCGGGTTCGGCGTCCAGATCCACCATCACCATCCGACCGGCCACGTGCCGAAGGCCCAGCACGCCGTCGGGCTCGGCGCCGATCCGCAGCGCGGCCAGGCATAAGGCTGCGTCGCGCTTGACCGGCCCTCCGATGAACATCGTCTTGGGCTTGGCCGCGAGCTTGGCCCACTGCGGCAGCACGTTGTAGACCGCCGTCTCGCTGGGTCGGTTCAGTACCACACCCAGGGTGCCGCCATCGTTGTGTTCAACGATGTAAATGACGCTGCGCCGAAACGTCGGTTCCAGAAGATCGGTGTTGGCCAGCAGCAAGGTGCCCGCCCGCACCCGTTGTGCCGCGGGCGCGACAAAGTCCTCGGGATCTTCCTGCTGTGCCACTACCACATCATCGCATCCACGGCTGGATCGCCGGTACAGACAACCGCGGTCGGCCGAAATTTGTACTGTGATTGAGACGGCGCAGAGCCAATCCAGCCTTGCCTGTGCAAATCGTGGAAGTGGGTTTAGTGATTCGCACCCGGATGCAGGGGAGCGCACCCGCCGAACTGTGGCGGTCGGTGCATGCCTTGCCCGACTTCTGGCGACTCATGCAGCTGCGCATGGCAAGTCAATTCGGCGATGGCCTCTTCCAGGCGGGCTTGGCGGGGGCGCTGCTGTTCAACCCTGACCGGGCCGCCGATCCCATGGCGATCGCGCGGGCATTCGCGGTGCTGTTTCTGCCGTACTCGCTGCTGGGCCCGTTCGCCGGTGCGCTGATGGACCGGTGGGATCGGCGACTGGTGCTCGTCGGTGCCAACATCGTGCGGCTGTGTTTCATCGTTGCGATCGGCACGATTCTGGCGGTCGGTGCGGGTGACGTGGTGCTGCTGTGTACCGCGCTGCTGGCCAACGGCATGGCCCGATTTGTCGCGTCCGGCCTGTCGGCGAGCCTGCCGCACGTGGTGCCGCGGGAAAAAGTGGTCACGATGAATTCGGTGGCCACCGCGTCGGGTGCAGTCGCGGCCTTCTTGGGCGCCAACTTCATGCTGGTGCCGCGCTGGCTGGGCGGGGGCGGCGATCAAGGCGCGGCGGCGGTGATTTTCACTGCTCTGATTCCGGTGTCAGTCGCGTTGCTGCTCTCGCTGCGGTTCGCGCCCCGAGTACTCGGCCCGGACAACACCAAGCGCGCCATCCACGGCTCGGCCTTCTACGCGGTGCTCACCGGATGGCTGCACGGCGTGCGGACGGTCCTTCGACTTCCGACGGTCGCTGCCGCCTTGTCCGGGTTGGCCGCGCATCGGATGGTCGTCGGCATCAACTCGCTGCTGGTCCTGCTGCTGGTGCATCACATGAAGGATGCTGACGTCGACGGGCTGGGCACCGCCCTGCTGTTCTTCGGCGCCGCCGGCCTAGGGGCCTTTCTGTCAAACGTGCTGACCCCGCTTCTGGTCAAGCGTTGGGGTCGCTACGCCACGGCCAACGCCGCGTTGGTGGCGGCGGCCGTCATTCAGACCGCTGGCGCCGCACTGTTGCTGCCGGTGATGGTGGTGTGCGGGTTCTTGCTGGGGTCGGCCGGCCAGGTGGTGAAGCTGTGCGCCGACTCGGCGATGCAGATCGATGTCGACGACGCGCTGCGCGGCCATGTGTTCGCGGTGCAGGACGCCCTTTTCTGGGTGTCGTTCATCGCCGCGGTCACCGTGTGCGCCGCCTTGATTCCCGATGACGGGCACGCACCCGCGTTCGCATTGTTCGGCTCGGTGATCTATTTAATTGGCCTGCTGGTACACAGCCTGGTCGGTCGCCGTCGCCAGCCCGCAGCAGCAAGTTAACGGAGGTACCGAGATGGCAGGTCCAGGTCCATTCGTCGCCGACCTGCAAGCCGAGAGTGACGACCTCGACGCGCTGGTGGCGCCCCTGGCCGCAGCGGACTGGGCCACGATGACGCCCGCACCGGGCTGGACCATCGCACACCAGATCGGGCACCTGCTGTGGACCGATCGGGTGGCCCTGCTGTCGGTGACCGATGAGAGCGGGTTTGCCGACATGTTGACCACCGCAGCCGCCGATCCGGGGGGATTCGTCGACGCGGGCGCAGAAGAACTGGCGGCGGTGCCGGCCGCCGAGTTGCTTGCCGACTGGCGAGACACCCGCGCTCAGCTGCACGGAGCGCTGATCGAGGTTGCCGACGGACGCAAATTGCCATGGTTCGGACCGCCGATGAGCGCCTCGTCGATGGCCACCGCCCGGTTGATGGAGACCTGGGCTCATGGGCTCGACGTCGCTGATGCCCTCGGTGTCACTCGGCCCCCGACGGATCGGCTGCGGTCGATCGCGCACATCGGCGTACGCACCCGCGACTATGCCTACTTCGTCAACAACCTCACGCCGCCCACCGAACCGTTTTTCGTACAGTTGAGCGCCCCTAGCGGCGACACCTGGTCCTGGGGACCCGCCGAGGCGAATCAGCGCGTCACGGGATCGGCCGAGGACTTCTGTTTTCTGGTCACCCAACGGCGGCCACTCAGCACGCTGGATGTCGCGGCGGTGGGGGAGGATGCGCAGCGCTGGCTGGAGATCGCTCAGGCGTTCGCGGGTCCGCCCGGCCCCGGGCGATGAGCGCGGGCGCGAGGAGAGCCGCGGCCATCGAGCACGGCCCCGGGCGATGAGCGCGGGCCCCACACGCCCAACGTGGAACTAGTTT
>JAVROG010000347.1:0-3933 GCA_032162865.1 Mycobacterium sp.
GCCGGTCGGCCGGGCTATCGATGCAGCTGAGCCCAGCTGGGCCCCATACCGGCTAGCCCGCGTCGAAGTACGAGGTCTCCAACATGTCGTGCACAGCCTTGGCATGCACCCGGAAGGACCGACCGACCCGAACCGCGGGCAGCTCGCCGTTGTGCACGAGTCGGTACACCGTCATCTTGGACACCCGCATCAGCGCCGCGACTTCGGCGACGGTGAGGAACTGCGTCCGGGCCTGCCCGGCGTCGGCCGGACCGCCGTCCCGTACCGCTTTACCTGCAGAATCCCGTGCTGATGGACCGTTCGTAGACGTCATCGCAACCCAATCGTGTCAGGCCCGCGCAATGCCAGCGGCTTCCCCACCGCCGGCACCCACACGTGCATACAAGAGGAGAATAGCGGGACTAGTGGGGTTACTGGTACTGGTGAGAGACAATCAGTTTAAAATTCTTGAATTATTCCGATGTAATTCTCAGCTGCTCAGAGCGGCTTTTTGCGGCCTGCACCGCCGCATCGACGGCCGCCCGAAATCCGCCCCGTTCGAGCTCACGCAGGGCAGCCGCGGTGGTTCCGCCCGGCGAAGTGACCGACGCCCGCAGCTGCGCCGGTGAGGCGTCCACCCGTAAGCCGACCGGTTCGCCGTCGGCAGGTCGCCGTTCCTGATCCATCCGCTCCAACAACATCGCCGCCGACCCGGCCATGGTCTGCGCGGCCAGGTCGGTGGCCACCTGACGAGGCAGCCCGACCCCCACTCCGGCGTCCACCAGGGCTTCGACCAGCAGAAAGAAGTATGCCGGTCCCGAACCCGACACCGCGGTCACCGCGTCCAGTTGCTGCTCGGGAACGGTGAGGACGCCGCCGACCGCGTCGAACAGTGCAGAAACCTCATCCAGCTGCTGCGGCGAGATGAACCGGCCCTTTGCCAGCGCGGTGACGCCCGCCCCGACCAGTGCCGCCGCGTTCGGCATCGCCCGGACCACCGGCGTCCCGGCCGGCAACTTGGACTCGAAGTAGGTGATGGTGAGGCCCGCCGCAACGGTGACGAACACCTGTTCGGCGCTGTCCTGCTCAGCCGTCGCGGCCGCGTCGGCAAGATCGTCGATGACCGCCTCGACGTCGGCCGGCTTGACCGCGACCACGACGAACGTTGCATTTTCCGCTGCATCCTTGACCGAGGTCACCACCAGTACGCCGTAGGTACTGGACAGGTACGTGGCCCGATCCGGCATCCGTTCGGCCACCACCAGGTCTTTGACCTGTCGGCCTGCCCGCAGCAGACCCGACAACATAGCTTCGCCGATGCTGCCGCCGCCGATGATCGCGATTCTTGCCATGCCGGAAAGCATTGCAGATAGCTCAGCTAATCGCCGCTACCGGGCGGGCACCATCGCTAGTTGACGCGCCTGCACCACCAGGCGGCCCAACCGGTCGACGACGATGTGGTCCTCGTCGAACCAGTCGTGCCCGATTTCTACACAGGTGGCGATGATTCGCAGCCAACCGTCGGCGGGCAGGGACCGCAGCAGGGCGGTGAGCTGAACGGTCGGCGCCCAGCCGGTGCGGTCCACGGCGAAGGTCACCGGGGCCGACAGATCCCCGCACATCAGCGCGAACAGCGCGTCGGGCGCGAGGTCGCGGGGGCGCGCCCACATCTGGATCACCGGCGGCCGCCCATCCGGCGGCCCGCCTCCGGGAAAGGGCAGAGTCGACAACACGGGCCGGATGTCACAACCCGCCCCCAGATGCACCAGGCCGGCCAGCCGGTGGCCCGGCCCGATCGGCGCCAGGTCGTCCGGCGGCTCGGGTGCCATCAGGTCCACGACGGGGTTGGCCGACAGCAGCGGCGCGGTCTCCCCCGGCAGGTGATGCTCGGGCTCACCCAGGGTGACGACGGCGTGCACGGCGGTGCGATCACCCTGCATGAGCTCGACGTCGACCACGCTGATCCGCCGGCCCCGTTTGCGGATTGCCGTCACCAGACGCATCACTCCCGGATCGGGCGCCGACAAGAAGTTCACCGACACGGCGACCGGTTGCAGCACGTCTCCGCCATAGGCGGTGCGGGCGGCGTTGGCGCACAGCGCCACCATCACGCCGCCATGCACCTTGGGACCGATCGTCCAGTGTTCGTTCAGCTCGCCCTCAAACACTGGCCCACCCGGAGCGGAGTCGACTTGGCGCAGCGCCATAGCGCTGCTGAATAGGGCACTCACGGTCAACGCAGCAGGTGGGTGCGGGCGAACTGGAGCGACTCGACGAGCATGGCTTCCCGCTCGGCGGCCGATCGCGCGGCCGAGGTGGACACTTCCAGCACGACGTGGCCCGCGAAGCCGCTCGCGGCCAGCATCTGGCACACCTCGGCGGTCGGTTGGGTGCCGCGACCGGGCACCAAGTGCTCGTCGGCGGGCAACCCGCTGCCGTCGCACAGGTGCAGGTGCACCAGTCCCCCGGCCATCCGTCGCGCCATTTCCAGCGAGTCGGTGCCCGCGGTGGAGGTGTGCGACAAGTCCAGCGTGTAGTGCGCGTGGTCGCCGTCCAGCGGGTCGTAGGACGGCGCGAACGCCGAAATCGCCGCACCCGGACCACCGCCGCGTCTGCGCATCCGTTCCCGGGTCTGGTCGGTTCCGAAGAACCGGTCCGCACGGAACGGAAACATGTTTTCGACGGCGACCATCACGTCGCTGGACGCTTCCAAGGCAAGGACCTGTTCGCGGAATCCTTCGGCGTAGCGCCGTTGCCACCGAAACGGCGGGTGCACAACGACGGTCTGTGCGCCCAACTGCTCAGCGGTCCGCACACTCCGGTCCAACTTGACGATCGGATTCGAACCCCACACCCGCTGCGAAATCAGCAGACAGGGGGCATGCACGGACAACACCGGCATGCGGTAACGCTGGGACAGCTTGCGGACGGCGTCGACGTCCTGGCTGACCGCTTCACCCCAGACCATCAGCTCGACCCCGTCATAGCCGAGCCTGGCCGCATACTCGAAGGCGGCCTCGGCCCGCAAGGGATACACCGAGGCCGTCGACAAGCCAACTTTGATTGCTGGGCGCACTTTTGGTCTGTGGGGCCTAACCGGTTTGCAACAGGGCCATCGGTCCGAGGGTAATCAGCGCACCCACCGCGACCGCGATCAATGTACTGGCAATGTCCTCGGTCTTGCGGACCACCCGGACCCCGACCACCAACCCGAGGATGACCAACACCGAGAGCACGAGTGCCACGAATGAGTTCCACCGCCACAATTGGTCGAAGGCGATGAATAACGCGGCACCGAACGCGACCGCCAGAATCGACTGCAGCACGGTCAAGATGGCGCGGCCCAGTGCCGCCATCTTGGCGTGTGACCGACCGGGCTGCGCTTCGCCGTCCGCCTCGGCACGGTCCTCGTCGGACACCGCGGGCGTCTGCCCACCGCGCCGCCGGGCCACTTCGTCGGCGATGGACTCCCCGGCGAACAACGCGTGTTCCGCGCCGCTCTCCGAGCCCTGCAGATACGAACGCACGTACGCGGAGTCCTCGACCGCCGACTCGGCCTCGCGCACTTCGCTGTCCATGACGTCGACCGACGCGTCGGTGTAATGCCCCACCGGATCCGGACTCATCCCCTCGGCGCCGGACTGCCCATCGGCGTCGCCCGGGTAGTCAGTTGCGTCCAGGTGCCGCAGGGGACGTGGGTATTCGCTGCGCTCGGGCCCGGACCTGCGCGTCGTGATCGACTCCGACTTTGGCCAGCGCGGCTCGGGCTCAGCCCAGTACACCCCTTTGGTTTCGGGTTCGACGGGAGCCTCGGGTTCGACCGGAGTCTCGGGTTCGACACGCGTTGTGGATTCCACCACGTGCTCGGTGGTGGTGTCCGCGGCCGGCGGGGCCACCGGTGCGGGCGGTGGGGGCGGGGGCTCCTCGGCGAGCTGGACTCCCCCGTTCGCCGGT
>JAVROG010000348.1:0-4707 GCA_032162865.1 Mycobacterium sp.
GGCTTAAAGTCGACGCATGCGGTCGTGGTCTTCCCCGCCCCTCCCGGCGTTACCCGGACGCGGGCCCGAGTTGCGCCTCTACGACACCGCCGACCGCCAGGTGCGCCCGGTGACGCCGGGCACGCAACCCGGCAGTAAGGCCACCATGTACGTCTGCGGCATCACGCCCTACGACGCAACGCATCTGGGCCACGCCGCCACCTACCTTGCTTTCGATCTGATCCATCGGCTTTGGCTCGACCTCGGGCACGATGTGCACTACGTGCAGAACGTCACCGACGTCGATGATCCGCTGTTCGAGCGCGCCGACCGCGACGGCATCGACTGGCGCGACCTCGCCGACCGAGAGGTCGAGCTGTTCCGGGCGGACATGACGGCACTGCGGGTGCTGCCGCCGCAGGAATACGTCGGCGCCACCGAGGCCGTTGCCGAAATGGTCGAGCTCGTCGAAAAGATGGTGGCCTCCGGAGCCGCCTACGTCGTCGACGACGAGTATCCGGACGTCTACTACCGTGCCGACGCCACGCCGCAGTTCGGCTACGAGTCCGGCTATGACCGCGACACCATGCTGGAGCTGTTCGAGCAACGCGGCGGCGACCCACACCGTCCCGGCAAGACCGACGAACTCGACGCGCTGCTGTGGCGTGCCAACAGGCCGGGCGAGCCCACCTGGCCGTCGCCGTTCGGACCCGGCCGACCCGGCTGGCACGTCGAATGCGCGGCAATTGCGCTCACCCACATCGGCGCCAGCTTGGATATCCAAGGCGGCGGCAGCGACCTGATCTTTCCGCATCATGAGTTCACTGCCGCACACGCCGAATGCGTCAGTGGCGAACGCAGATTCGCCCGTCACTACGTGCACGCCGGAATGATCGGCTGGGACGGGCACAAGATGTCCAAGAGCCGCGGCAACCTGGTCCTGGTATCTGGGTTGCGTGCCCGCGGCGTCGATCCGTCGGCGGTACGGCTTGGTCTGCTTGCCGGGCACTACCGCGCCGACCGCTCCTGGAACGAGCAGGTGCTCGACGACGCCACTGCCCGGCTGCACCGCTGGCGCAGTGCCGCTGACCTGGCCGCCGGCCCGGACGCCGCGGATCTCGTCGCCCGGGTCCGGCAATATCTGGCCGACGATCTGGACACTCCCAAAGCGCTTGCCGCACTTGATGGTTGGACCACCGACGCTCTTGAATACGGCGGCCACGACGAGGCGGCCCCCAAACTGGTGGCGAGCGCGGTTGACGCCTTGCTCGGGGTGGGTCTCTAGCCCGCGATGGTACGTTTTCGGCCATGACTTCGGTGCAGGACAAAGTCGTATTCATCACGGGCGGCGGGCGGGGTATTGGCGCGGAGGTAGCCCGTCGGTTGCATAACAGGGGTGCCAAGCTCGTGCTGACCGACCTCGGTGAAGCGGACTTGACCTCGATCGCCGCCGAGCTCGGCGGTGACGGCCGCGTGCTGACCGCGGTGGCCGATGTCCGCGACCTGCCTGCGATGCAGGAAGCTGCCAACCGGGCTGTCGAAAAATTCGGCGGTATCGATGTGGTCGTGGCGAACGCCGGCATCGCCAGTTACGGGTCGATCCTCAACATCGACCCGGCGGCGTTCAAACGGGTGATCGACATCAACTTGCTGGGTGTCTTTCACACCGTGCGCGCCACGTTGCCGGCCATCATCGACCGCCGCGGCTATGTTCTGGTCGTCTCGTCGCTGGCCGCTTTCGCCGCGGCTCCCGGGATGGCGCCTTATGACATGTCGAAGGCCGGGAACGAGCACATGACCAACTCGCTGCGGATGGAGGTCGCCCACCTCGGTGTCGACGTTGGCTCAGCCCACATGTCCTGGATAGACACTGCCTTGGTCCGCGACACCAAAGCAGACCTGCCGGCCTTCGCCACACTCTTGTCCAGCCTGCCGTGGCCGCTGAACAAGACGACTTCGGTGAATAAATGCGCGGCGGCATTCGTCGCCGGCATCGAGGGCCGCAAGTCTCACGTCTACTGTCCGGGCTGGGTCGCTGCGTTCCGCTGGCTCAAGCCAGTGCTGTCGACGCGGCTGGGCGAGGCGCCGATTCTCAAGACCGCAGCTCAGGTGGTGCCGGAAATGGACGCCCAAGTCGCCGCGCTGGGCCGCTTCAGCAGTGCCTACAACGAAGGCTGGGAAAAGCCGGAGTCGGGCGCTCACGGAGACAGGTGACGTCTTGAAGGTCATTATCTGCGGCGCCGGAATTGCCGGGCTCACCCTGGCGGAACGGCTTGCGGCGCTCGGCGCAGAGGTTGTCCTGCTGGAGCGCTCAGCGGCTCCCCGGACATCGGGCTACATGATCGACTTCTTCGGTGCGGGTTACGAGGCCGCCGAGGCGATCGGAGTACTGCCCGCGATCGAGGAGGTCAGCTACCGCATCGGCGACGCCGGCTTGGTGGATCAGCACGGTCGTCGACGGGGGGATCTGCCGCACCAGCAGATCGCCAGGGCGCTGGACGGTCGCTTGTGCAGCGTGATGCGGCCTGACCTGGAAAATGTGCTGCGAGACAACCTGCCTGGCAGCGTGGACCTGCGGTTTGGCAGCTCGGTGTCCGAGGTATCGCAGCAGGACGACCGGGTGACGGTGACGTTGGACGACGGTGGAGAGCTTGACGCCGATCTGCTGGTCGGCGCGGACGGGATCCACTCAGCGGTGCGTGCACTGGTATTCGGGGACGACCGTCAGCAGCTGAAGTACCTCGGCTTCCATTTCGCCGCTTTCACAATCGACGCTTCGGACCTGCCCGACCCACCTGGTGACCGCTTCGTCTGCACCGACGCCCTCGACCGACAACTGAGCTTTTCTGTTCTGCGCGACGGACGGGCTGCGGTGTCGGCGGTATATCGCCCGTCGGGCCCGGAGCTGGCGGGTGACGCCCGTGCCGCCCTAAGGGACAGGTACGACGGCATGGGGTGGTTGGTGCCCGAGGTGCTCGAGCGATGTCCACCGGCTGAGGACATCTGCTACGACCAGGCAGTGCAGATCGAGATGCCCGGGTGGAGCAAGAACCGAGTGGTCCTGATCGGCGACGCCTGCGCGGCGGTCTCTCCGTTGGCCGCGCACGGCGCATCGCTCGCGGTCGGCAGCGCGTATGTGCTGGCAGAGCAGCTGCGTCTGACGTCGTCGGTCGATCGGGCAGTGAACTTCTACGAGCGGCTCTGGCGTTGGGTGATCGACGAGAAACAGCATTACGGCCGCGATGCCGCCGGCTGGACTTTGCCGGCATCGCCGGGGCAGGGGATCCGTCGGGGAGCGTTGCGGTTGACGTGGAGTCCCTTAGTGAAGCGTTTCATCGCAGCGACCTTGGCCGGGGAACCCCACACCGTGGTTACGCAGCTGCGCCGCGGGACTTCCGGCCCCGAGGGGTCGGCGGCGACCACCTAGAGAACGACTAGAGCCCGAACCCCGGGCGGCGGCGGCGCAGATAGCGTTCGAACTCGGCGGCGATTGCGTCGCCGTCGATCTTGCCGAGCGCTTCGTTGACGTCGGTCGCGGCGTCGCCGTGCTGCTCCAGCGAAAGCACGTATTCGGCCAGTTCCTCGTCGTCGGCGGCCATCTCGGTGATCTCCTGCTCCCACGCCTCGGCCTGGGTCGGGAGGTCACCCAGCGGCACCTCGACATCGAGCACTTCCTCGACGCGACGCAGCAGCGCAACCGTCGCCTTCGGGTTTGGTGGGTGCGACACGTAGTGCGGCACCGCAGCCCAGAACGTCACGGCCGGGATGCCGGCCGCTACGCACGCGTATTGGAACACCCCGGCAATTCCGGTCGGGCCCTCGTAGCGGGTCTCTTCGAGACCGAACAGCTCGGCCGACTCAGACGAGTAGGCCGCACCCGAGACCGGCACCGGCCGAGTGTGTGGGGTGTCCGCCAGCAACGCGCCGAGGATCACCACGGTGTCGACGTTGAGCTTGTCGATGACAGCCAGCAGCTCGTCGCAGAATGTCCGCCAGCGCATGTTCGGCTCGACTCCGTGCATCAAGACGACGTCCCGGTCACTGTCGGGCGGCCGGCAGTGCGAGATCCGCATCGCGGGCCATTCGAGCTCCCGGGTCACGCCGTCGACCTGGCGGATGACGGGGCGGTTGACCTGGTAGTCGTAGTAGGCCTCGTCGTCGATCTCCACGATCGGGAGGGAATTCCAGATGGCGGACAGGTGTGTGACGGCGTCGCTGGCCGCGTCGCCGGCGTCGTTCCAGCCCTCAAACGCCGCTACCACGATGGTGTTCTGCAGCTGGGGCAGCGTCTCGTCGCCGCCCAGCCCGCCATCCGGCAAAGTCACCTAATCAGCCTACGGTGTGGCGGCTCGGCCCCGATGCGCACGTGCGGTGTGGGAGTGCGCAATGTGCTGGCCAGTTTCCATCAGCCAAAAGGGTCCAGTAGGTGGCCGTCCCGGACAGCGACTTCTGTGGCAGCTGTGGCCAATGTGACTCTATGGCCAGCTGCGAGCGTGCTCGTCATCACCTGCCAGGAATCTATTACGCCTGATGCATATGCATAGGCAGACTATGCTTGCTGTGTGCAAGCCGCCGATCTGAGCCTCGATGACGTCAACAACCGCCGACGCGGTCGCGGCGAAATAGGTTCGGCTGCCATCTGGTTAACCTTGATAACTACGACATTGCCGACTAGATCCGCGAACTGGTGCTTAAGGGCACCGCGATCGCCAAGCGGGTCAGGTCGAG
>JAVROG010000349.1:0-10927 GCA_032162865.1 Mycobacterium sp.
AACACACGTGGCATGGGCTGGTCACCGAGGCTGCCGCAGTCGCCTCCCAACCCGGAGTGCTCGTCGTCGACGTCAACGGCCTCGACTTCATGGGCTGCTGCGCCTTCACCGTCTTGGCCGACGAAGCGCAGCGCTGCCGCATGCGCGGAATCACGCTGCGGATGGTCAGTCGCGACCCTGGGATCGCCCGCATCGTGGATGCCTGCGCATTCGGCAATGTGCTGCCCGTCCATTCGACGACGGAATCCGCGCTGTCCGTGGCGTAGGGCCAGCCTCCCGCCGTCCGGCAAAATTTTGGTGCGCGGTACTAGTCCCGCGGATTGCTAATCTATTTGGAGTTGCTTGACGCCGATGTCAATGCACCCGAATTGTTTGCTAATCGGTCCGTGGGAGGTACGGCCAATATGGCGGCCGAAAAGGACTGGGACAACATGGTGGGCGCGGCTGAGGACGTGCGGCGCATCTTCGAGAACATCCCTGCCATGGTCGTCGGCCTGGAAGGGCCCGACCATCGTTTCATCGCGGTCAACGCGGCCTTCCGAGCATTCAATCCTTTGCTGATCACCGTGGGGAAGACGGCTAGAGAGGTCTATCCCGAGCTGGAGAGCCAGCAGATTTTCGACATGTTCGACCGGGTGTATCAAACCGGCGAGACGCAGTCGGGAGCCGAGTGGCGCTTGCAGGTCGACCTGCAAGGTTCGGGGCTCGAGGAGCGTTTCTTCGACTTCCTCGTCACGCCCCGACGCGCTGCCGACGGCTCCATCGAGGGCGTCCAGCTCGTCTTCGACGATGTCACAGCCCGGGTGCAGGCGCGGCTGGCCGCCGAGGCGCGGGTCGAAGAACTCTCGGAGCGCTACCGCAACGTACGCGATTCGGCGACCGTCATGCAGCAGGCGCTCCTGGCCGGGTCGGTCCCGGTGATACCCGGCGCCGACGTCGCCGCCGAATACCTTGTGGCGGCTGAAGACACCGCGGCCGGCGGCGATTGGTTCGAGGCGCTGGCCCTCGGGGACCGCCTGGTGCTCGTCGTCGGCGATGTCGTCGGCCATGGCGTCGAAGCCGCGGCGGTGATGTCACAACTGCGCACCGCACTGCGGATGCAGATCACCGCGGGCCGCACGATCGTCGAAGCGCTCGAGGCGGTCGACCGTTTCCATGAGCAGGTGCCGGGTTCGAAGTCGGCCACCATCTGTATCGGCTCCCTGGACTTCGCGACGGGCGAATTCCAGTACTGCACGGCCGGACACCCACCCCCATTGGTGGTGACGGCAAACGCGGAGTCGCGGTATGTGGAACCGTCCGGCGGCGGACCGCTTGGGAGTGGCACCGGATTCCCGGTGCGCAGCGAGACACTCGACGTTGGCGACGCGGTATTGCTTTACAGCGACGGTCTGATCGAACGCCCGGGACGGCCGTTGGCAGCCAGTACCGCAGAGTTCGCCGAATTGGCGAGCAGCATCGCCGGGGGCACCGGCGGCTTTGTGATCGATGCGCCCGCGCGGCCGGTCGACCGCCTCTGTTCGGAGACACTCGAATTGCTTTTGCGCTCAACCGGTTACAACGACGACGTGACACTGCTGGCCACGCAGCGACGTGCGCCGACGCCGCCGCTGCACATCACGTCGGATGCGACGATTCACGCCGCCCGTGGCATTCGGTCCCGGCTGCGCCAGTGGCTTTCCGAGATCGGTGCCGAGGACACCGACATCTCCGATGTCGTGCATGCGATCTCTGAATTCGTCGAGAACGCGGTCGAACACGGCTACGGCACTGGGGTTTCCGGCAGTGTCGTGGTCGAGGCCTCATTAGGCGGCGACGGCAAATTACGGGCCTCGGTAGTCGACCGCGGTCGGTGGAAGGATCACCGCGAGGGCGAGCGGGGCCGCGGGCGCGGCTTGGCGATGGCCGAGGCCCTGGTGACCGATTCGCATGTCAGTCACGGCCCCGACGGCACCACGGCCACGCTCACCCACCGTCTGACCCGGCCGGCGAACTTCGTCACCGACCCTGTGGTCAGCCGGGTCACCTACCCGCGCGAACTGGACAGCGAATTCGCCTCGATGGTCGCTGACGGCGGCCGCATCATCGTGCGCGGCGAGGTCGATTCGCACACCGCTTCCACCCTCGACCGCCAGATTGCCGTCGAAAGCCGTTCGGGGATAGCGTCTTTGACGATTGATCTGAGCGCTGTCACCCACCTCGGGTCGGCGGGCGTCAGTGCACTGGCCGCCGCGCGCGACCGTGCTCGTCGACAGGGCGGCGACTGCGTACTGGTGGCTCCGCCGGGAAGCCCGGCATACCATGTCCTGTCGTTGGTCCAAATACCGGTCAGCGGCGGCGATTCCGGGGACGTTCTCGTCCAGGACTAGGCAATACCGTCACTGGCGTTACCGCGTCTTACCGTGCCGCACCTGATTGAACGGCACCCCACGGTCGGCGGCATGTTCCCGCGGGAAGTTCAACACCCGCTCGCCAATGACGTTGCGAGCCATTTCCGTGGTGCCCCCGCCGATGGCGACCGACTGGCGCGACAGATATCGGAGCCCTGTTTGCAGCCCTTCACCGACTGGGCCGACCACACCAGCCGCACCGGCGATCGCGAGCGCGGTATCCATCTCCACCATCACCGTCTCGGCGTGGAACAGCCTGATCAGCGTCCCCCCGGCTGGGGGCAGCGAGCCGTCCCTGACACTGCGGGACACGTGGTTGATCAGTTGCTCGGCTACCGCACGATGCACCAGCGCCCGGCCGGCCAACTCCTGCGCACGCTCGCTGTCGGCCTGGCCAGTCTGGGCCAACAGATCGGCATAGTCCACCGGGGTCGTGTGACCGCCCTCGTGGCCGGCGCCGCTGGCGAATTCCGAGCCCTGACCGACGGCACGGCGTTCGTGGTACAGCTGCCGGGACGCCACTGCCCAGCCCTTGTTCACCTCACCCACCACCGCGTCGTCACCCACGTCGACACCGTCGAGGAATTCCTCGCAGAACTCGGCTCCCCCGTTCACCTGCGTGATGCGCCGCAAGGTGATTCCCGGGTGATTGATGGGAACCAGGAACATGGTCAGGCCGTCGTGTTTGGGCACATCCCAATCGGTGCGGGCCAAGCACAGGCCGTAGTCGGCGGCAAACGCGCTGGTGCTCCAGGTCTTGGCGCCGTTGATCACCCACCGGTCACCCTTGCGCTCGGCGCGCGTGATGACACCGGCCAGGTCCGATCCGCCGCTGGGTTCCGACAACAGTTGGACCAGGATTTCATCGCCGCGCAACGCGGCCCCGATGCGCTGCTTCTTCTGCTCCTCACTGCCGGTGTCGAGCAGCGTGGCACAGCAGATCGCGAATGTCGGAACGTTGAGGATCAACGGCATTTCGTAGTTGACGGTCTCCGCGTCGAATGCCTGTTGGTATTCGTAGTCCAGTCCCAGGCCGCCGTACTCCCGCGGAAAGCAGATGCCGGCGAATCCACCGGCGTAGAGCCGCTTTTGCAGTTCGCGTGCCCGTTGCCAGGACGGCTCGGCGTCGCGTGGCATCGCCGGTGGGGATTCGGGGTCGATGCCCGGCATATTGTCGACCAGCCACGCTCTGGCGCGCGCGGCGAATTCAGAAACCGATTCGGTCATTTCGCCGCCGCCGCAAACACCCGGAGGTTGTGTTCCTCGGGCGTGCCGAACATGGAGCGGTACAACGTAATCCGCCTCAGATACAGATGCAGGTCATGCTCCCAGGTGACACCGATGCCGCCGTGCATCTGCACGCAACGCTGCACGATCTGGCCGCCCAGTTCGCCGACGTAGGACTTGGCGATGCTGGCCGAAATGCCCGCTCCGGGTGCGCGGGCGCCCACGTCGGCGACCGCGGCGGCGGTGGTGGCGCGGCACGCCTCGAGCCACATCTTCATGTCGGCGAACCCGTGTTTGAGCGCCTGATACGACGCCAGGGGACGGCCGAAGCTGTGCCGATCCAGCGCCCATTGAACGGTGAAGTCGAAGACGGTTTCCAGGATGCCGACCGCCTCGGCACACTGCAGCACCTGAGCGATCTGGCTCTGTCGGTCGATCAACGTCGCGGCTTCGGCGGCGGTGCCCACCGCTGCGCAGCCATCCACGATCACACCGTCGAAATCCACCCGCGCGTACTGCTTGACCAAGTCGATCGAGGGTTGCGGCGCAATGGTGACACCGGGCGCGTCCGTCGGCACCATAAATTGGCGGACCCCGTCGTCGCTTCGCGCGACCACCAGCAGCACCGTGCTCTGCGGGCCGGCTTCGACCCGGTCTTTGGCGCCATGGATGCGGTAGGTGCGGCGGCTGGAGTCGGTGGGCGTGGCGGTGAGGGTCGGCTGCAGCGGCGCCCAGCCCCGCCGCGGCTCAGAAACCGCCCACGACGCGACGGTTTCGCCCGACACCAGCGAGTCGATCAAGTCAGCGTGGGCTTCGGGTTCGGTGCACTCCACTAAGCCAGAAAGCACCGTGCTGACCGGATACAGCGGCCCGGGTGCGACCGTCTTACCGAGCAGTTCGGCGATGCCGGCCAGATCAGCGACCCCGTCCCCCGAGGCGCTCCCGCCGCCCAATTCTTCGGGGACCAGCAAACCCGTCCACCCGAGTTCGGCGGCCCGTCGCCACCACGACCGGTCGAAGGACGCACCCGCGGCATGCAGTTCCCGGACATGGCCTAGCGACGCTTCTTTTAGGAGAAATGCTTGGGCGGTGGAGGTAAAGAGTATCTTTTCGGGAGAGTCGACAGCGGTCATGACGGCGGCCGGACTATCCTCGGCCTTCCTTCGCCGCTACGAAGGGAGTCGTTGGGAAGGTTTGGGTGGATAATCATCCGCCTGATCGGTCCTCGTTGGAGTTCGCTGGCGGCTCCGATGTTACCAATGTGCAATACCGTAAGAGATACCGGAGTTCAGTCGATAATGACGAGCGGTAGCCGTAATGGCTGAGACAAACGACGACGCGGCGGCGTCCAAAGCCGACGCGATGGCGTTGGCCGACGAAGCCGAGGCCGAAGCGGCCGAGGCGGAGGCGCTGGCTGCTGCGGCGCGCGCCAAGGCCCGCGCCGCCCGGCTACGACGCGAAGCGCTCGGCGCGGGAGCCGCCTCAGTCGATGACGTCGATGACGTCGAAGAGGAAGACGAAGACGAAGACTACGAAGACGAAGAAGAGGACGAAGACTTCGAGGACTACGAATCTGAGTATTTCGACGAGGGCGAGGAGTACGACGACTCCGAGGAATACGAAGAGGCGAAAGGCTACAGCGAGGCGGAAAACTACAGCGAGGGGCCGGCTGTAGCGGCGCATCCATCCCGGCGGGACCGACTGCGGAATTCGGTGGGGGTCCCCAAGTTGTCCACCATCGCCAAAGTGGCGGCGATACTTCTCATCTGCGCCTTTGCCGGAATCAGCACCTACTTCGTGTGGCAGCACCAAGATGCCGAAGAGCGACAGCAGAAAGCCGCGGCATTTATCGCCGGCGCCAAACAAGGCGTCGTCAACATGACCTCGCTGGATTTCAAGAAAGCGAAGGATGACGTCCAACGGGTCATCGACAGCTCCACCGGTGAATTTCGGGACGACTTCCAGCATCGGGCAGCCGATTTCACGAAGGTGGTCGAGCAGTCCAAGGTGGTCACCGAAGGGACCGTGAACGCGGCGGCCGTCGAAACCATGGATGGGCATTCCGCGCAGGTGTTGGTTTCGGCGACCTCACGCGTCACCAATTCCGCGGGCGCCAAAGACGAACCCCGCTCGTGGCGGCTCCGAGTGACGGTGACCGAAGAGGACGGGCAATACAAGATGTCGAAAGTTGAGTTCGTACCGTGACCGACGACGTGCGCAGCTTGGATGGGACTAAAGACCTGACCAAGGATGCCGAAACCGAAATCATCGGCACCGCGGGCGAGGAGCCGCAGGACGACGCCGAAGATCTGGACGACGCCGAAGATCTGGACGACGCCCATGATCTGCACGACGCCGAACATCTGCACGACGCTGACGAAGCCGATATCGACGACGAGACCGACATCGTCGCGATTGCGGCCGAGGACGCCGACTCCGCCGAGGCCAAGGGAAGCTGGCGGCGCGACATCTGGCACCGGCAGATCAGCGTCAAGCCCATCCCGGTCATCCTGATCCTGCTATTGCTGATCTCCGGCGGTGTGACCGCGTGGCTGTACTTCCAGTACCGCCAGCCGGATCAGCGCACCAGCCCCAGCGTCGCGCGCGCGGCGATCAATGCCGCCTCGGACGGGACGATCGCGCTGCTGTCGTACTCACCCGACTCTCTGGACAAGGACTTCGCCACCGCCAAATCGCACCTGTCCGGTGATTTCCTGTCGTACTACGACCAGTTCACTCAGCAGATCGTGGCTCCGGCGGCCAAGGCGAAGTCGTTGAAAACCAGCGCACGCGTGATGCGCGCCGCGGTGCAGGAGTTGCGCCCAGACTCAGCCGTCGTGCTGGTCTTCGTCGACCAGAGCACCACAAGTAAAGACACTCCCGAACCGTCGATGTCGGCCAGCAGCGTAGTAGTCAACCTGGCCCTGGTCGACGGGCAATGGCTGATCACCAAGTTCACCCCGGTTTAGCGGCGCGTGCAGAGTCCGATTCTCTTGCGAGACAACCTAATCCAGCACGGTCGAGTCATCCCTCTCCGGGCAGGGCCTTGACGGTCGACGGCAACCCATAGAGCGCAGTCGCGTTGCCGCGCATGATCCGCTCTCTCTGGTCGGCGGGGAACCGATTGATCGCATACAACGGGGCGTCGTAGCTCCAATGCGGATAGTCCGTCGAGAACATCAGATTGTCGCCCAGGTCCATCATTTCCAGGTACTCGCGGAACTGGACGGTGTCGGCGTCCTCGAGCGGCTGAGTGGTGAATCGCACGTGCTCGCGCACATACTCCGAAGGACGCCGACGCACATGCGGCAGGTCGCCGCGACGGGCTTCCCAAATCCGGTCCATCCGGGACATCACCGGCATCGCCCAGGTGAAACCGCCCTCGATGAACACCACCCGCAGGTCGGGATGACGGTCGAACGCGCCGTCGAACACCAGGCTCATCAGATGAGACACGTACAACAGGGGCCAGGACGCGAAGAAGTCATGCCAGTGCGCCGGGTTGCCCACCGGGTACAGCGGAATCAGCTCAAACGGCGTCTGGCCCATCAGGTGCGTGGCCACCGGGAGTCCGTTGCGCGCCGCGGCCTCATACAGCGGGTCGAAATGCGGGTTGCCGAAGGGAATTCCGCGAGTCTGCGGGGTCATCAGCACCTGAGCCATGTACGGGTGGCCCACCCATCTCTCGACCTCTCGCGCCGCCTGCTCGGGCGTCTGCGCGCTCACACTGATCGACCCACGCCACCGACCGTGCGCGTTGTGCTTGTCCAACCAGACGTCGGCGAGCCAGTTGTTGTAGGTCGACTTCAGCACGTGCTCGGCCTGCGGCAACTGTGCATCGCACATCGGCTCCAGCGAGGCGATGCTGACACCGGCGTCGACCAGCAACTGCTTGGCCGCGAAATCCGGGTCACTGCCGGCGACTCCTCCGTCGGGCGGAGCGGCGTCCAGACGCAGCGAGGAGGTTTTGTACGAGTCCGGGGTGTCATAGAAGTGCGACACCGGTGACGCCGCGTTGCCGGTGGGCCAGATCTTGTCCACCCACTCGGCCGGCGCATAGGACTTGAGCACGTCGGCGGAGACGGGCAGCGGATGCACATCGGTGTCAACGATGGTGACCGCGATATCTTGTTGGCCAGCTTGCGGTTCGAGCCGTTCGATGACCGTCATGGCACACTTCCTTCACTCACTGTCAACCCATAGAGCTCACTGGCGTTCTGCCACAACACCTTTGCCTGCTGTTCTCGATCGAGTCCGTCGACCGCGACCTCGGCCGATGTCGTCGACCAGTGCGGGTAACTCGATCCGTACATCACCAGGTCGGCCTTGTTGGAGAAGTCCATCCATTGTCGCACCTGGCCGGTATCGACGGGCCCGTCGAACGCCGTCGTGCAGAATCGGACATGGCCGGGCAGGTATTCGCTGGGATAGCGGTCGACCCACGGCGTCTGATCGCGCATCGACAACCAGAACGTGTCCAGCCGCCACATCAGCGGAGTCAGGATGTCGTACCCGCCGTCGGCAAATACGAACTTCAGCCCCGGATACCGGCCGAACGTTCCCTCGACGATCAGCGTGGCCAGGTGCACGAAATAGTTGAGCGGCATGAAAGCCGCATAGCCCGGATAGGTATGCGCGTGGCCAGCGAATGTGGGCGGATGATCCACCCCGTTGCCTCCGTTGATGTGCACCGCCACCGGCAGCCCGTGTGCGGCTGCGGCCTCCCAGATGGGTTCGAACATCGGCTTGCCGAACGGCTCACGCGATTGCATCGGCACCCCGACTTGGACGAACTGGGGATGCCCAGCCAGGCGTTCGATCTCGGCAACCGCGCCCCTGGGATCTTCCGGGTTGACCCGGATGGTGCCTCTGAAGCGGTCCGCGTAGCGGTTGCTGGCGGCGGGCTCGAGCCAGCGGTCGAGCAGCCAGTCGTTGACCGCAGCGCAGATCCGACTGTTGAGCAGGTAGTCGGCGAGGTTGCCGCGGGTCAGCGGGTTCAGGATTGCGTAGTTCGTCCCTGCTTCATCGAACAGCTGCCGGCTGACGGTCTCAGGATCCGATCCCGGGTATGCCTCGCCGTACAGATCGGCACGGTAGTCCCCACCTGGCGCCTGGTACCACTGCTGTTCGACGTCGGGGATCGACCGTAGCTTGTGGGCAGCGGGGAGATAACGCCGAATTTCGGCGTTGTAGCGGAAATGCGGTTGCACATTGGTGTCGATCACAGGGCAACTCATGCGGTCAGATACACCTCCCCGTCGGTGACATCGACCTGGTAGGTGCGGACGCGACGGCTCGGGTCGGCGACATTGCGGCCCGTGGTGATGTCGAATTCCCAATTGTGCCAAGGGCACCGAACAATTTGACCGTCGCGCACCCGGCGCAGCCCGTCGGGTTCTTCGGGTGCGGGTTCGTTGGTGCCGCCGATCAAGCCGAGACACAGCGGAGCGCCCTCATGGGAGCAGTAGTTGACGATCGCGTGCAGCGACCCGTGCACGTTGTACACGCCCACACCGAACTTGCCGACGTCGACCAGCTTCATCCGGCCGGGAGGCAGGTCATCGAGTGAGCACACGAATCGTCGTTGCACGGAGAACCGCTGCCACCTTCCCCGCCCCGTTGGGCTACGTTGCTATTTATATTATGATAGCGACATTCCGCCTTCTGGCCCGCGTGCACGGGCTAACTCGGTTGCTCAGAGAGGAGCACTGATGACGCTCAGCACCGACTCCGACGGCCAGGCCGTCACCCTCGACCTCACCGGTGAGACCAGTCCGTATCCGTTCTTCGAATACATGCGGCGCACCGACCCGGTCTGGCACGGCTCGCTGGGAGACCCCGAACAGATGCCGGAAGAACTCCGGCCGAGCGACGAATGGGTTCTGTTCAATTACGACGACGTGTTCCACGCGTTCCGGGACGATAAGACGTTCACCTCGGCCGAGTATGACAAGACCATCGGACTGGTGATGGGCCACACCATCCTGGCGATGGGCGGCAAGGAACACCACGACCATCGCAATCTGGTGGCCAAGGCGTTCCGGGCCACCGCCCTGGAACGTTGGGAACCGTCGGTCATCGGGCCGGTCTGCGATCAGCTGGTCGACGAGATCAAAGAGCACGGCGAAGCGGATCTGGTGAAGGCGGTGACCTTTGAGTTCCCCACCCGCATCATCTCTTCGCTGCTCGGCTTGCCACCCGAAGATCTGGACATGTTCCGCCGGCTGTCCCTGGATCTCATCTCCATCCCGACCGACATCATGGCAGGCCTGACGGCGGCCGCCGAGCTGCAGGTTTACTTCCTCGACCAAGTCGAACAACGGCGTCGCAAGCCCACCAATGACATCATCGGTGACTTGGTCGCCGCAGAGATCGACGGTGAAAAGCTGACCGATGAGGCAATCATCGCGTTCCTGCGCCTGCTGTTGCCGGCCGGACTGGAAACCACCTATCGCTCGTCGGGCAATCTGCTGCACTCGCTGCTGACCCACCCCGAGCAACTGCAGATGGTCTACGAGGACCGGTCCCTGATACCGATGGCGATGGAAGAAGGCCTGCGCTTCGAAACTCCGCTCACCATGGTCATGCGGACCACCACTCGAGAAATCGAGCTGGGCGGTAAGACAATCCCCGCGGGCGCGCAGATCGACACGTGTATGGGATCGGCCAACCGGGACGAAACCCGTTGGTCGGATCCCAACACCTTCGATATCCGTCGCCCCCGTCAAGGCCACATCGCCTTCGCCGGCGGAATCCACATGTGCCTCGGCATGCACCTGGCCCGGATGGAAACACGGGTGATGCTCAACAGCCTGTTCGACCGCGTCAAGGATCTGGCCTTCGTGGCCGATGACGGAACCGGGGTGGAGTCCAAGATCGTCGGCCTCACCTTCCGCTCCCCCAACAAGCTTCCCGTCACCTTCAGCCCGGTCGCATGAAAAGTCGGGCGGCGATCCTGCACGGAATCGGCGGCCCCTGGTCAGTCGAAGATTTCGAGCTGGACCCGCCGCGCGCCGGCGAGGCGCTCGTCGAGATGGCGGCGGCGGGATTGTGCCATTCCGACGACCACATCCTCAAAGGCGACATGTCGGCGCCCAACGAGGTGATGAAAGCCATGGGGCTGCCGACCATGTTCCCGATGATCGGCGGGCACGAGGGTTCGGGCATCGTGCGTGAAGTCGGGCCCGGCGTCACCGATTTCGCCCCGGGTGACCATGTGGTGATGTCTTTCGTCGCCGTGTGTGGCCAGTGCCGCTGGTGTGCCACCGGCATGGAATACCTCTGCGATAGGGGTATGGGGACCATGGTCC
>JAVROG010000350.1:0-4932 GCA_032162865.1 Mycobacterium sp.
GCACGTCGGCGGCCAAAGAGGCCGGCAACATGGTGGACCTCGACTCCGACCCCACCAAGCTCATCGAAATCGTCGAAATCGGCAAACAATTGCTGATCACCCGCGGAGCGCTGACCACCTTTTCGATCGCGAACGACATCGCGAAGTACTTCGCCATCATCCCCGCAATGTTCGTGGCGCTGTTCCCGGGGCTGGATCTGCTCAACATCATGCGGCTGCACAGCCCCCAATCGGCGATCCTGTCCGCGGTGATCTTCAACGCGATCATCATCGTGGCATTGATCCCACTGTCGCTGCGCGGCGTGCGTTACACGCCGAGCAGCGCGTCAAAACTGTTGAGCCGCAACCTCTACGTGTACGGGCTGGGCGGCATCGTCGCCCCGTTCATCGGGATCAAGCTCATCGACCTGATTGTCCAATTCGTCCCCGGGATGTCCTGACATGATCTTTTCCAATTTCGTCCGCATGCACTGGGCGGCCTTCCGCACGCTGCTGGTGCTGACCGTAATCACCGGCCTTGCCTACCCGCTGCTCATCTGGCTGGTGGCGCAGATTCCGGGACTGCACGACAAGGCCGAAGGGTCGATTCTCACGGTCAACGGCCAACCGGTCGGCAGCCGTCTGATCGGTCAGCTGTTCGCCGATAAGGACGGAAACCCACTGCGGCAGTATTTTCAGAGCCGCCCCTCGGCGGCCGGCACCGGCTACGACCCGCTGTCGTCGAGCGCGAGCAATTTAGGGCCGGAAAGCATTGTCGATACGCCCGCTGATCCGTCGCAACTGGCCGCCGGCAAGTCCGCAGCGGACGCGGGCTTCAAGGCGAGCCTGCTGACGCAGGTATGCACGCGCAGCGCCGCCGTGGGCCAACTGGAGGGTGTGGATGGGTCACGTCCGTTCTGCACGGGCGGCGGTGTGGGCGCGGTACTCTCAGTGATCGGCCCCCGCGACGCCCGCGGAAACGTCATCCGCCCCACCCGGGTGGTCAGCGTCAACGAGCCGTGCCAGACGACATCGGCGCCGTTTCAGGCCATTTACGATGGTGTGCGGGTCGAGTGCGCCAAGTACGGCGAGGACTACTCGCTCGGCCAGATCGTGCCGATCCGCGGAGCCGGACCCGCCAGCCCGACCGTGCCCGCCGACGCGGTCACCGCCAGCGGCAGCGGTCTCGACCCAGATATTTCCGTGGCCTACGCCGACCTTCAAATCGCGCGGGTGGCCAAAGCCCGCGGCATCAGCGCCGATCAGGTGCGCGTCGTGGTGCACGCCAACCAAGACGGACGGGGGCTCGGGTTTATGGGCGAGGCCCGGGTGAACGTGCTGCAGGTCAACCTCGAGTTGGACCGCAAATACCCGGTAAATCGCTGAGCTCAGGCGGCAGATGATGGGACCGGGCCCACCGACTCAGCCGAACGCCAAGAAGCCGCGCCCGTATCCCGCTAACTGGCAATGACTATGGTCTTGCTCATCGACGGCGAGCCGCAGCTGCTGCGAACGCTGCGGATCGAGCTGACCGGCCGAGGCTATCAAGTCGTCACCGCGTGCACCGGAGCTGCTGGTTTGCGCGCCGCCGCCGCGCAGCACCCGGCCGTAGTAGTCCTCGACAGCGGCCTGCCCGATCTATCCGGGGTCGAGGTGCTCAAGGTCCTGCGGGGCTGGATGACCGCGCCCGTGCTGGTGCTGTCGGCCCGCAGTGACCCCCGTGACAAGGTTGAAGCGCTCGACGCCGGAGCCGACGACTACCTGACCAAACCGTTTGACATGGAAGAGTTTTTGGCCCGGGTGCGCGCCGCGGTCCGGCGTGCCACCGCGCCACCCGAAATCGCCGAACCGGTCGTCGAAACCGCCGCCTTCACCGTTGACTTGTGGGCAAAGAAGGTCATCAAAAACGGATGCGAGGTGCGCCTGACACCCACAGAGTGGGCCATCCTCGAGATGTTGGTACGCAACCGCGGAAGACTTGTCGACCGCGACACGCTACTTAACGAGGTTCGCGGCCCGCTCCACGAATCCGCCACCAACTACCTGCGCGTCTACCTGGCCAAACTACGCCAGAAGCTTGAAGACGAGCCTTCAAATCCCAGACACCTGCTCACCGAGGCGGGAATGGGTTATCGATTCCAACAGTGAGGGAAGATGTTTACGTGAGTGCCACAGACCACCGTCAGAAGCGGGGTGAGCTACGCATCTACCTCGGCGCGGCTCCGGGTGTCGGCAAGACGTACTCGATGCTCGGCGAGGCACATCGGCGATTGGAACGCGGGACCGACTTGGTGGCCGCCGTGATCGAGACCCACGGCCGACGGAAAACCGCTGAGCTGCTTGACGGCATCGAGACCATCCCGCCGCGCTACATCGACTACCGCGGCGGCCGCTTCCCGGAACTCGATGTGCCGGCGGTACTGGCGCGGCATCCTCAGGTGGTCTTGGTTGACGAACTCGCCCACACCAACACACCTGGTAGCAAAAACCACAAGCGATGGCAGGACGTCGAGGAGCTGCTGGACGCCGGGATCACGGTCATATCGACCGTCAACATCCAGCACTTAGAAAGCCTCAACGACGTCGTCGCCCAGATCACCGGCATCGAACAGAAGGAGACGATCCCGGATTTCATCGTACGACAGGCTGCTCAAGTCGAGATCATCGATATCACCCCAGAAGCATTGCGCCGCAGGCTTTCTCATGGCAATGTCTACGCTCCGGAAAAGATCGATGCGGCGCTGTCCAACTACTTCCGGCGCGGAAATCTGACCGCACTAAGGGAATTGGCGCTGCTCTGGCTGGCCGACCAAGTCGATACCGCACTGGCCAAGTACCGCGCCGAGAACAAGATCACCGACATGTGGGAGGCCCGCGAGCGAGTCGTGGTGGCGGTGACCGGTGGCCCGGAATCGGAGACGTTGGTACGTCGAGCATCCCGGATCGCATCGAAATCCAGCGCGGAGCTGATGGTGGTGCACGTCTTGCGCGGGGACGGGCTGGCCGGCCTGTCGGAAGGCCGGATGGGCAAGATTCGTGAGTTGGCGAGCAGCCTCGACGCCTCACTGCACACCGTGGTCGGTAGCGACGTACCCAGCGCCCTGCTTGATTTCGCGCGCGAGATCAACGCCACCCAGCTGGTGATCGGCACATCCCGGCGAGCTCGATGGTCGCGCATCTTTGAAGAGGGTATCGGCGCGACGATTGTGCAGCAGTCCGGCAAGATCGACGTGCACATCGTCACCCACGACGAATCCAAACGAGGTATCCGAACATCGTCATTCGCACCTCGGGAACGACGCGTCGCGTCCTGGCTGGCGGCCCTCATCGTTCCATCGGCCATCTGCGCGATCACCGTGACCACACTGGACCCGTTTCTGGACAACGGGGGCGAAAGCGCGTTGTTCTTCGTCGGGGTGCTGTTGGTGGGCCTGTTGGGAGGCGTTGCCCCGGCCGCACTTTCGGCGGTGCTGTCCGGGCTGCTGCTGAACTACTACCTGATCACTCCGCGGCACAGCTTCACCATTGCCGAACCCAGCAGCGCGGTCACCCAGTTGGTCCTGCTGCTGATTGCGGTCGCGGTCGCGGTTCTTGTCGACGGCGCGACCAAACGTGCCCGGGAAGCCCGGCGCGCGTCACAGGAAGCCGAACTGCTGACGCTGTTCGCGGGATCGGTGCTGCGCGGCGCGGATCTCGATACACTGCTGGAACGGGTCCGGGAGACCTACTCACAGCGCGCGGTCAGCATGCTGCGCGAAATTGATGATGACGACCGCAACAGGAGTTGCGTTGTCGCCTCCGTGGGCAAAGATCCCTGCAGTACCGTGGATTCCGCCGATACCGCGATCGAGGTCGGGGACGACGAATTCTGGATGCTGATGGCCGGCCGGAAGCTCACCGCGCGGGACCGCCGGGTCCTGACTGCGGTGGCAAAGCAAGCGGCGGGCCTGGTCAGGCAGCGCGAGCTGATCGAAGAGGCCAGCCGAACCCAGGCCATAGTGCAGGCCGACGAACTCCGACGCTCGCTGCTCTCCGCGGTCAGCCACGACCTACGTACCCCGCTGACGGCGGCCAAGGTCGCGGTATCCAGCCTGCGCGCCGAAGATGTCGCCTTCTCTGCCGATGACACCGCCGAATTGCTGGCCACTATCGAGGAATCCATCGACCAGCTCACCGCGCTGGTGGGAAACTTGCTCGATTCTTCGCGGCTGGCCGCCGGGGTGGTCCGGCCGGAATTGCATCGGGTGTACCTAGAGGAAGCGGTGCAGCGCGCTCTGGTCAGTATCGGCAAGGGCGCCACTGGGTTTTACCGATCCGCCATCGACCGCGTCAAGGTGGACGTCGGTGACGCCGTAGCGCTGGCCGATGCCGGGCTGCTGGAAAGGGTCTTGGCTAATCTGATCGACAACGCACTGCGATACGCGCCAAACAGCGTCGTCCGGGTCAACGCCGGGCGGGTGGGCAATCGCGTCCTGATCAACGTCATAGACGAAGGCCCCGGGATCGCACACGGAACCGAGGAGCAGATCTTCGAACCCTTCCAGCGCCTGGGCGATCACGACAACAACACCGGTGTGGGCCTGGGCATGTCGGTGGCGCGCGGATTCGTCGAAGCCATGGGCGGCACCATTGCGGCCGGCGACACTCCGGGGGGCGGACTCACCGTTGTAGTTGACCTCGCCACGCCTGAGGATGACCGATGACCCGGGTACTGGTGATCGACGACGAGCCGCACATCCTACGCGCGCTGCGGATCAATCTGTCCGTGCGTGGTTATGAGGTGATAACCGCCTCGACCGGGGCGGGCGCGCTGCGTGCCGCCGCCGAGCACCCCCCCGACGTGGTGATCCTTGACCTCGGCCTGCCGGACATATCGGGAATCGATGTGCTGGGCGGTTTGCGAGGCTGGCTGAGCGCACCGGTGATCGTGCTGTCAGCCCGCGCCGATTCATC
>JAVROG010000351.1:0-3139 GCA_032162865.1 Mycobacterium sp.
GGCGCGGCGTGCCGACGGAGTTGTGCCGCAGGATCACCTTCTCGACGCCGGAGTGCGGACCGAGATAGGTGGTCGCGTTCGGCCACACCACCTTGGCCACCGGACCCACCTGCGCGCCGATCTGGCGGGCGAATTCCTCGAAGTGTGGCCCTACTGTCACGACTGCTCCCGCGGCCGCGGCACGCACCACGAATTGGGTGAAGGTCTGGGCGTCACCCAGGTTGAGGCTGACATCGACTTCGTCGAACGGCAGATAGACCGGACAGCGGTTGACGGTCTCCCCTACCAGCACCCCGGCCGACCCGATGGGAATCTGGCAGTGCCGATTGGCGACGAGTGTCTGGCCGGTCAAGGCCGGCCGCTGGCCACCGAACAGGCGGGAGAAGCCACGCGGCGTCTTGGGCTTGCCCGCGGTGGTCAACAGCACCGTGGTCTGCGGTGGCAGGTCGGGAGCGATCCGGACTCGGGTGATGGTGTGGTCGGCGCGCACGGACCACCACATATCCGGACCGCCCGGCGCGGTGTAGGCCGCGGTGAAGGAGTCGCGCCCCTTGATCATCGACCATTTCTCACGCACGAAGCCGATGTCGGTGGCGTGGTCGTAGTCGTCGAAACTGCGTCCGCACACCGCATCCACACCGTGGCTGGCCAGGTTGTCGGCGATGCGCGTCGCCGAGGCCACCAGATAGCGGGCCAGGCCCGCAACACCTTCGTCGCGGCGCTGTGCTGACCTGCGGGTGCGTTCGGGGTCCGCCCGCAACATGATCCAGGTCCGGCGGTTCGCGGGGGCCGGGTCGGCGCCGATCACCTGCTGATACAGGTTCACCACGTCCGGTGCGGCGGTGCTGCCCACCCGGAAACCGGCCGACACGACGTCGGCCTCCAGGTCGGGGCAGTGCACCGACAGCAATTCCTGCAGCAGGCGGGTGTCCAGCACGTCGTCGGTGTGGGCTTGTCCGTCGACAACGACGGTCGGGGTAAAGGGTCGCGGCTTGAGTTCGATGACCGCGATCAGGACGTTCCGCCGCCACCGCACCGCGACGTGATCGCCCGGCTTCACCGTGGCTCCGACTTCCGGTTCGGACGGAACGTCCGGCGGCTTGCGATGCCTGCGCAGCCACGCGAACACGGTGGCTACCCAACCGGTGATCCGGCGTCCGAAGAAGGTGACAAAGGCGACGATGGCACCCACCGCCACCAGCGCGACGCCCACCCACCAGTGTTGGGTGTGCAAGAACAGCAGGATGGCCGGCGGGGCCAGCACCGCCAGCACCAACGTGTGGCCGGTGCTGAATTTCAGCCGGATCGGGAAACTCATCGGCGCCTCAATGCCCGGGCGGTCAGCGAACCCAGTCCAAGCGCAATCAGCAGGCTCCCAACGGCCAGGGCCACCACCGTGATCGGCCGATGATCGGGGGCGGGCGCCATGACGGGATCCGGCATCCGCCGCACGGTGTGCGGGATCCTTGCCGGACCGGGCTCGATGTCCCACGTCAACGCGGCGACGGCATTGACCACGCCGTCCCCGACGAGGTCGTCGACGCCGCCGCCCGGGTGTCGCGCGGTGGACTGGATCCGGTTCATCACCTGAGCCGGTGTGAGTGCGGGGAACCGCTGCCGCACCAGTGCCGCCAAACCTGAGACATAGGCCGCCGCAAATGAGGTGCCGGCAATCGGGACCGGACCTTCCTTGCCTTGCAACGCATTAACCGGATCGCCGCGGTCACCAAGGGCTTCGATGCTCTCCGCGGGAGCCGCCACATTCACCCATGGACCGTGCATGGAGAACGAACTGGGCACGCCGGTCTGGCCGATACCGCCCACAGTGATCACCAGATCTCCGTACCACGCAGGTGTGACGATGGTCTGCACTTTGTTCCAGCCCCGTGGATCGGCAGGTTTCGCCGCGTCTGGCAGCGGGTTCTGCGCGCAGTCGCCGCCGGTGTTGCCGGCCGCGACGACGACCACCACGTTCTTGACGTTGACGGCGTAGTCGATGGCCGCACCCAGGCTTGCCTCGTCGATCGGCTTGGTCACCTTGTAGCAGGCCGCTTCGCTGATGTTGATGACACCCGCACCGAGATTGGCCGCGTGCACCACCGCCCGGGCCAGGCTGCGGATCGATCCGGCGGCCGGTGTGGCGTTGGGGTCGTTCGGATTGGGTTGGGTGCCGACGGGTTCGAACGCTTCCGACGTCTGCCGTAGCGAGAGCAGGCGCGCGTCGGGTGCAACGCCGACGTAGCCGTCGGTGGGTGCGGGGCGGCCGCCGATGATGGACGCGGTGAGCGTGCCATGGGCATCGCAGTCCGACAGCCCGTTGCCGGCCTGGTCGACGAAATCGCCGCCGGGCTCGGCCGGAACGCGCGGCGAAGCGTTCACACCGGTGTCGATGACGGCGACCGTCACACCCGCGCCGGTAGCGAACTTGTGGGCTTCGGCGACGCCGATGTAGGAGTTGCTCCATGGCGGGTCGTGAAAGCTGGAATCCGGCAGGACCGTCGGTCCCGAACATTGGACGCGTTGTTCGGTGGGCTGGTCGGGCCCGGTCACGTCCGGCGGCAGCGCACCGGGATCGATCGGGGGCGGAGCGATTGCGAGCGCGGGCGGCGCGGTCAATGGCGCCATCATTACGGCCAACGCCACCGTCATCAGCAAGATCCGGTGCACCCCGGAATCACTCCATTCATTGAGTTCGTGCGGCGTGTCAATCTGCGAGAAGTTTAGACGTAACCGGTGCGTAAACGGCACTAATCGGGCCGGGGTATTCACCGCTTCTCCAATGCGTTTCGCGCACGATCGCGGCGGGAAGCGCGCCCGCACTACGCGGGGGAACAAAGCTGCAACAGCGCATAGCTTTCCGGGCGGCATTCGACCGATCGCGGCCCCGACGGCCCCGGTGGCCGAACGCCATATTCGTCGGAATACTTCTCACCTGGACGATAGGGTTTCTCAGTCAGGAGACGCCGGGATCCAGCGAGCCGAGGAGGGGCGATGCGAAACAAGGTGCTGGCGCCGTTAGTCGTTGTCCTGGGCCTAATCATGTTGTACGGCGGATTCACGACGCTCAATAGTGACAACGTCACGTGCGGCGGGAAAACGATGCGGAACGGCCAGACCTGCAGGGAAGTGCACCGGCGCA
>JAVROG010000352.1:0-8607 GCA_032162865.1 Mycobacterium sp.
GTCGATTGCATTCGTTATAGCGTGGCTGTGGTTTATCGAGGGCCTGGACGGGAGCGCCTCGGTGAGGAGGGCCCGTGGAATTCAACATCGCCGAGGTGTTTTCCGCAGTGGCTGCGGCCAACCCGAACCGGGACGCCATCGTGTTCGGCGATCGGCGGTTCACCTTCGCCCAGACCGACGAACGCGCCCGCCGCTTCGCCCGGGCGCTGCACAACTGGGGCTACGGCGCCCGTCGGGAACGCGCCGAGTTGGCGCCACACGAATCCGGCCAGAGTCACCTGGGGTTGTACCTGGCCAACTGCAACGAGTTCCTCGAGGCCATGATCGGTGCCTACAAAGCCCGGGTCGCACCGTTCAACGTCAACTACCGCTATGTCGCCGACGAGTTGGTCTATTTGATCGGCAATGCGAATGCGGACGTGATTGCGTACCACGCGCGTTTCGCACCGACGCTGGCCGAGGCGCTGGCGACGGTGCCGCGTCAGGTTCGGCTGATTCACGTCGACGACGGGTCCGGGAACGAGCCGCTACCCGGGGCGGTGCGCTACGAGGAGCTGCTCGCGTCGGTGTCGAACGAACCGCTGGACGTCGTCCCGTCGCCGGACGATCTTTACGTGCTCTACACCGGGGGCACCACCGGCATGCCCAAGGCGGTGCTGTGGCGACAGCACGACATCTACATGAATGCGATGGGCGGACGCACCTACGGCACCGGCGAACCGGTGACCGGCCTGGACGAAATCGTCGAACGGTCGATGCCCGACGGGCCGGGCTCGATGACGGCCGCGCCGCTCATGCACGGCGCGGCACAATGGGCGGCTTTCATAAACCTCTGTGGCGGAAGGCCATTCGTGATGGCTCCGACGACCACCCACTTCGATCCGGCCGAATTGTGGGCGATCGCCAGCCGGGAACGCGCGGTGTCGTTGTCGATCGTCGGTGACGCCTTCGGTCGGCCGTTGGTCGACGAACTCGAGGCCGGCGACTACGACCTGTCCGGCCTGTTCATTCTGGTCACGGGTGGAGCGGCGCTCAGCGCGCCCCTCAAGCAGCGCTTCGTGGAGTTGTTGCCGCACTTGACGATCCTGGACGCGGGTGGCTCTTCGGAGTCGGGATCCCAGATGGGGCAGGTGTCCAGCCGCACCCAGAGCGCCTCGGGCAGGTTCGCCCCCAACCCGGGCGCCGTGGTGGTCAGCGAGGACCTGACCCGGATCCTGTCGCCGGGAGACGTCGAGATCGGCTGGCTGGCGCAGCAGGGCCCGATTCCGCTCGGGTACCTCGGCGATCCGGACAAATCGGCGCGGACATTTCCGATCATCGAAGGGATCCGGCACTCGGTTCCCGGCGACCGCGCCCGGTGGGACGCCGATGGCCAAATCGAGCTGCTCGGACGGGATTCGGTGACCATCAACTCCGGCGGGGAGAAGATCTTCGCCGAGGAGGTCGAGGCCGCAATTCACCAGCACCCCGCGGTGTACGACGTGGTGGTGGCCGGGCGGCCGAGCGTGCGGTGGGGAAACGAGGTGGTGGCGCTGGTTCAGCTGGCCGAAGGCGCGCAGGCCGACCCCGAAAGCATCCTCGCCGAGGCGGGGCGTCACATCGCGCGCTACAAGCTGCCCAAAGAGGTGATCTTCTGCGGCAAGTTGCAGCGTTCACCGTCCGGCAAGGCCGACTACCGATGGGCGAAAGATCAAGTGGCACACACTAGTTGAAAAATCCCGACTGGTCGTCGCCCGTGTTGTAGGCTCCCGAGCTACCGGTGCCCGAGACGTTTATGCCCGTGTTGTAGAAGCCGGACACGTAGGTGCCCGAGGTGCCGTAGCCCGGGGTGGCGGGTAGCGTCGCTGTCATGCACAAAAAGGCCCAGCAGTCGGAGCCGGCCGCCGATTCGCTTGTGCCGCAGTACCCGATCGAATCGGTCGACAACGCGCTGAAACTCCTGCTGCTGCTTGGGGAGCAGCCGCAGATCCGGTTGAGTGAAGCAACGCGGTACCTGGGTGTGGCGTCATCCACCGCGCACCGACTGCTGGCTATGCTGACCTACCGCGGCTTCGTCCGCCAAGACCCGGACTCCAAGGCGTACCTGCCCGGCCCGGCGCTCACCAGCGTGGCGTTTGCGATCTTCGGGCGCATCGACATTCAACGCACCGCCACTCCAATCATGCGTGGCCTCAGCGAACGACTGGGCGAATCGATTCACGTCGGAATGCTCGATGGCGCAAATGTTCGATTCGTCGCCGCGGTCGAGGGATCGAAGGCGGTCCGGGTGGCGTCTCGGTTGGGTCGCACCATGCCGGCGCACTGCACCTCGACGGGCAAGGTCCTGCTGGGTCAACTGTCGGAACCCGAGCTGCGGCAACTACTTCCGGACGAGACGTTGGAGGGCATTACGCCGCGTTCGATCGTCAGCCGCACCGGTCTGGAGGCAGAGCTGTCCCGTATTCGCGAGCGGGGCTACGCCACCAATCGTGAAGAGAGCGAGGAGGGTGTCGCCTCCGTCGCGGTGCCGATACCCACTCGCGCGCCAGGGCTGCTTCTTGCGCTGAATGCCGCCGCGCCGCAGAACCGGCTGCCACCGTCGAAGTATTCGTCGTTGGCCGCCGTACTTGTGAAGGCGGCCAAGGAAATTGGCGACCAGCTGGGCTGATCAGTTCAGCCGGGCGACCTCTTGCCGCCAGGCCGACTCGACGTTGAAGCCAGATCCCAAGTCCGGCAGGTCGTCCCAGTCGGCGTCGTCAATGTCGCGAAGTGTGCCGCCGGCCGAGCGCACCCGTAGGGACATTCGCGCCAGCTCGTTGAGGCTGACCGCCTGCAGCACCGCCTGCGCGACGCTGCCGGCGGCGCTGGTGATTCCGTGCCCGCGGCAGATCACCACCGGAGCGTTACCCATCGCCGCCACCATCTCCTTGCCCAGCGGCGAATTTCTGATCAGTACGGCGCGTTCATACACCGGTACCCCGGCGCGTGCCAGCCAGGCGCCAGGGATGTCATAGGCCCCATAGATGGGTCGGATCGTGATGCCGGCCAGATCCGCGGCGACGACGTCGGGTGGGTGCAGGTGCGCGACCGCCCGGTGCCTCGCGTCGGCGAGCATCGTCTCGACGTGGATCGGCAGCTCGTTGGGCAGCCGATAGCCGTCGAGTTCACCTGCAGCGCCGGCATTTCCGTCGAATGTGATGAGTCGGATGTCACTAGATCTGGTGAATGCCACCCCGGTATCGGTGTCGCTGCGGCACCGGATGAGCAGATGGTCGTCGTCGACTCGGAGACTCAGATGACCCAGGATGCCGTCGACCAGACCACGGGCCGCAGCGACCCGGCAACCCTGGGCTACCAACGCTCGCTGCGGTTCCAGCGCATCGGTCACTGCGGTGCCGATTTCGGTGTGCCCATGCGGAATCCGCCGTCGGGGTGGATGGTCTCGCCGGTGATCCCGCGGGACCGGTCGCCGGCCAAGAACACATAGCTCCACGCGTGGTCTTCGCCGGAGAGTGCGACGTGCAACGGAGTGCGTGCGGCCAGATCGCTTGCCCGGTTGGGGGAGTCGTCGAGGCGGGCATCCTCGAGTCCGAGGCTGGCCAGCCCGCGCAGGTCGGTATTCAGCGTTCCGCCCGGCGCCACCCCGTTGACCCGGATCTGCGGGGCCAGTTCGTGGGCCAGCGCCGTCACCAGCCCACGCACGGCAAACTTCGAGGACACATACAGCACCCCGCCGCGACCGGGATAGTACGACGACGTGGACTCGGTCAACACGATCGAGGAGTTCGCGCTTGTGCGCAGGTACGGGGTCGCGGCCTTGACCGACTGCAGATGGCTCAGCACATTTGTCCGGAACATCTCGTCGAAGGCGTTGGAAAGGTCGTCGGCGCCGAGGTCCTCGACGCCCTTGTAGAAGTCGAACACCCCGACGCAGTTGACCAGGGTGTCGAGACCGCCGTAACTGTCGACCGCGACGGTGACCGCGCGTTCGTTGTCGTCTCTGGTGATCGCGTCACCCTCGACAACTTGAACACCGGCCAGCTCGTCCCGAAGCCGGGCGCATTTAGCCGGATCTCGTTCCAGTACGGTAATTCTCGCGCCCTCGGTGAGAAAGGCGTCGACCACCGCCCGGCCGATCCCGGATCCGGCGCCAACGATCAGGGCGCGTTTTCCGTTAAGCCAGCCCGTCATCGCCGCCCTCCGGTTCGTCGGGTAGCAGCGGGGCCTGGGAATTGCCGACCATGGCCGCCAGCGTACGGGCGTTCTGCCAGGTGAGTGCCTCCACCTCGAGCGCGTCCAGGCTGATCCACTGCCCGCTCCGAGGAGCGCTGATCAGCAGGCGCGATCCGTTGCGGGTGTCCACCCGGCGAACCACGACTTCGGTGAATTCGTTTGCCACGGTGATAGGTTCGCCGACCGCACCCTGCAGCAACTTCGCCAGCTGTGTCTCCATTGTCCGATTCCTCATCGGTCCCCTCGCGCGGACCGCATCGTCGTCGGACGGGTTCACAGGAACACCGCCAGGTTCTGCATCCGCAACACCGACTCGTCGGCGAGGATATTGCGGCGGGCCAGCTTCCAGGCTCGGGCGTCATCGTCCCAGCGCAGCAGATCTTCGCGGCCACAGGACAACAGCGCGCTTTCGTTGACGTCGCCGCGGCTGCGGAACAGCAGTTCGGCCGATTCGACGAGCAGGTGCGCGGGATCGTCACACTCGAAGGTGCGCACATTGGTAATGAAATGTCGCAGCCGCGACGGCGGATCTTCGGCCCAGACGTGCTCGGTGCCCATCCGTGCCACCCGCTGGCGCAGCGAGTACATGTCCTCGTCGAAGTGGTCCATCCCCGGGGAGGTATCGAACCCGGCGCCGCGGGCCGTCGTGACGCGCACCGGCATGACGTAGCGAATGTCGTCGGTCATCGTGTCCAGCCACGCGTCGTACTGCTGCGCGTCCAGCAGGTAGGCCTCGTCGACCAGAAACTGATGGGCCTGGAGGTGGCGAATATCGTTGAACGGCAGAGTCTTTCTCACGTCGACACTCCTTCCAGCTGCTGGGCCCACAATTTGAGCAACTCGCGCTGGTTGTACTCGTTGTAGCCGACCTGGGCGCGCCCCGGCCCGTGGAACGACTCTGCGGGCAGCGCTTCGACGACCGGGCTGTCGTCGGCGAGCAGTCCCATCCGGCTGTTCAACAGCAGTCGGCGAGCCATCGAGCCGCCGGCGGTGGTGGTCAATGACACCCAGTTCTCCACGTCGTCCTGTTCGAACATGCCGGTCGACCCGAAGCACATCAGATACGCCTTATAGGAGTCCTTCTTGAACTGCTCCGGTGCGGCCGAGTCCACCGCGAACCACGAGCACACCTCGGTTTCATTCTCGCTGATCGGCTGCCACTGCCGGATCGAGATGAACGGTAGCACCTGCTCACCGCCGGGCAACTTGGGCCAGTTGTGCACGAAGCTCAGGTTCGGAAAGCAGGTGGCGGCCGAGAACATGAAGCCGTCCTCGGCGACTACCTGCTGCTGTCGAGGTGTCCAGACCTCCCTGATGCCATCGATCATTTCGTCGGGGTAGCCCACGTAGCGCATGCGCTCATCGAAGTCGCCCGGCGGCAGTTTGTAGGTGGTTCCACCGCCGCGGTGGGCCCAGTAGGTGGCGCCGTCCTTGCGCTTTTGCGCCTTCGGTTCACGGAACAGCCCGATCTCGACGATCGACGCGTGGGTGTGCGGCGTGTGGTACATGTCGCCGGAGAAATTCTCGGCGCCGATTTTCCAGTTGGCCTTGATCCGCCAGCGCTGCGGTCCCCGCACCTGCAGGCCGTGGACGCTCTGTTTGGTGTAGAAGTCCAGGTAGAACGCGAAGTCGCCGAGGAACTCCCGCAACGGCTGCGCGTGCGGGTCGAGATTGACGAAGACCAGACCGTTGTAGATCGCCAAATTCGGGGCATGCAAAAGGGTCTGCCCTTTCGCGAAGCCCTCGTCGCCGCCATAGGCCTCCCGGTGGAACGGCAGACCGGTGAGCCGGCCATCGTTGCGGTAGGTCCAACCATGGTATGGGCAGCGGAAATTGGAGGCGTTACCCATCTCCGCGCGGCACACCTGCATGCCGCGATGCAGGCACATATTAAACATGGCCCGCACATCGCCTTCGGAATCGCGGGTGATGATGAACGAATCGTCGAGCACCCTGCGTACGACGTAATCACCTTCCTGCGGGATCTCCGATTCGTGGGCCACGAACATCCATGCTCGACTGAACAGCCGCTCCTTCTCCAGCGTGAACAGGTATTTATCGTTGTAGATGTGTGCGGGGATCATGCCGCGGCGCACATTCGAAATGAGCCCCTCGAGAAGGCCGCTATCGCCGTTGCTGTTTTCGATCACCGGACGGACCTCCATCGCATGTGCATCTGCTCTGCTCTACAGAGGATATCTCCGTTATATAGAGAATGGGGCCAAAGCGCCTGGCGGAAAACCCTCGATGACCTGAATATCCCGGGCGTGCCTGGCAATGTCGACTTCGAAGTCCCGGATCTCAACGCACCAGACATGATAGATATCCCGAACGCTCCGCGAAGTCACGCTGTCAGCACGTCAAAGTTAAACTGGCACAGGCCGTCCAACTCGGCGTCGTGCGCCTCCAAGCCCTCCACGACGGCCTCGCGGCGGCTTGATCCCATATCAGCGGCGACCGATCCCGGCCATCATGATCGGTGTGAAAACACGGATGTCCTCGCCGAAGCGGGCAGCGGCCGCGTCGGCGTCTTCCCGCGAGATCAACCCGGCTTCCACCACGGCACCGCGCAAGCTTTCAAACGACAACCGGAAGAAGTCGAAACCCGGTGCACTGGAATCGATCACTCGCGCCCGGCCCTCGCCGCGAACGTCGGTCAGCCCGGCGGCGGCCATGTCGGCCACGACGCGGCGGCCATAATGCGGCTCGAAACCGGCGCGCTGCATGAACCCCAGGATCGCCTCGGTCACGCGGTCGAGTTGCGCATCAGTGCCCTCAAATCCGAAGGCGGTCCAGTCGTAGTCCTCGGTGACCATCCAGCCACCGGGGCGCAGCGCCGCGGCCAGTCGGTCGATGATCTGCCGGCGCTCCGACAGGTGCTCTAGCACCAGCCGCGAATGCACCAAATCGAACTCGCCCTCGGGCAGTTCGTCCGTTCGGATGTCGAGGCGCCGGACGTCGATCGTGTCGCTGGCCAGTGCTTCGATGAAGCGGATGTCGATGTCGATCGCCACCACGGTGGCACCCCGGCTGGTCATCCACCGCAACATCGAGCCGCCGCCCGCGCCGACTTCCAGGCAGCGCCAGCTCTTTTCGGACGTGCCGATGCCGAGCTCGTCGAGCAACGCCTGCGTGCCCGGATCCCACAGGCTCTCCATGCCGGCCAATCGGGTCCGTTCCTCGGCGAAGCCCTGGTCATAGACATAGTCACTCGGCATGGCGCCCACGTTATGCGCGGCGAGCCGGCGGCACCAGAGTAGCCTCACGCTCGTGAATGCCGAGCGCGTCGCGTGGCAAGGCGACATCACCGCGGAGATTGACGCCTTCGCGGCCGCCCACGCGCGCACCGGCTGCCACGAAACGCAGCCGCGGCTGGACTACCCGCCGTATCGCAGCAGTGCCTTGCGTCATCCGAAAAGCCCGCTTCTGGCCGTCAACCCCGACGAAATCGAGTGCTGGGCACCCTGCTTCGGCCATCAGGATGTCGACCCGCTGGATGCTGACCTGACTGCCGGTTGCCCGGGCGAACCGATCGGGGAGCGCATCATCGTGACGGGCCGGGTGCTCGACGAATCCGGTCGGCCGGTGACGGGCCAGTTGGTGGAGATCTGGCAAGCGAATGCCAGCGGTCGCTACCGCCATCAGCTAGACCAGCATCCCGCGCCGCTTGATCCGAACTTCGTGGGAGCCGGCCGCTGTCTGACCGGCCCGGACGGGTCATACCGCTTCAAGACGATCAAGCCCGGGCCGTATCCCTGGCGCAACCACCACAACGCCTGGCGGCCGGCGCACATCCACTTCTCGGTCTTCGGAACCGCGTTCACTCAACGTCTGGTCACCCAGATGTACTTTCCGGGTGATCCGCTGTTCGGTCTGGATCCGATTTTTCAGTCGGTCGTCGATCCCGTTGCGCGCCAAAGCCTCATCGCAGACTACGACCACGACCTTACCGAACCGGAGTACGCGACCGGCTACCGGTGGGACGTCGTGCTGTCCCAAGCCGCCGTGGCTGATGGTACTGCCGATGAGTGAAATCCGTTGCACCCCAGGCCAAACGGTAGGCCCGTTCTTCGGCATCGGCTTGCCGTTCGCCCGCGACAGTGAACTGGTCTGCGATGCGTTTCCGGGCGCCATTGAGTTGCACGGCACGATTTTCGACGGGAAGGGCGCCCCGGTGCCCGACGCGCTGGTGGAGATCTGGCAACCCGACGGTACGGGCCGGATACCGCGGGCCTCCGGTTCGTTGCGGCGCGACGGATGGACGTTCACCGGTTGGGGCAGGTCGGCGACCGACCAGGACGGGCATTACACCTTCAGAACGGTGGCTCCGGGCTCGACTAGCGCGGGGCGGCCGCCGTTCTTCGCCGTCGCGGTCTTCGCGCGGGGTTTACTGCA
>JAVROG010000353.1:0-6675 GCA_032162865.1 Mycobacterium sp.
GACCGCCGCCCACCACCAAGGATGCTCCGGAGCGACGAGTGCCGCGACGACGGCGGCGCCGACCCAGACCGTGATCGGTGCGACGAAGGCACCGATCAGCAGCCAAAGGAGCAGACTCAGCACAAAAAGCACCAATACCAGAACACACAGGACCGGGTGGGCGCCGTAGAGAAACCCGGCGCCCGGAAACACCAGACCGACGCCGAACGCCGCCCAAGCCGACCCGACGCCGGAGAAAGCCAGGGACGTCCCCCCGGCCGCTACCACACACCAGATCAGCAGGCTCCGTCGCCGGATCCGCCTGGTGACGGGACCAACCAACCCGCGGGTCAGGTCCAGCAGGGGCACGGCGTGCGTCGTTCTTCCGGTCATCGCTTGAACTCCCTCAACGCAATTGCCACGACTGGCTACCGGGTATTCCTTGCATCGAACCCTGCAACAAAACTACGGTAACTAGGTTAACTATGAATGTGCCATGAACCAAACTTCGGCCGAGAGACCTGGATGAACCTCAAGAACGCCGCGGTGAATGCTCGAGCATTGGCCCAGATCGTCGCGGCCGTGTCACCGCGGGTGCCGACGACCGGGCCGTCGAAATCGTCGGACGTCACCGCGGATTGGATCACCAAACACATCGGGAAATCCGTTGGTGCAGTGGCGTTGTCGGCGAGTCCCCTGAACGGCACCTCGGGGACGACGGATCGCCGGCGACTCAAGGTGGAATGGGACGAGGCGGGAAAAGCGGCCGGACTACCGCCCGACCTCTTCATCAAGAGCAGCCCCCTGAACGCCAAGAACCGGACCATGGTCGCCGCGTTGGACATGGCGGTCAACGAGGTGCGGTTCTACCGCCAGGCCTCGGAGGAACTCAACGGGATCGCGCCGAAGGCCTGGTACGCCCATGCCGGCGTGGGCGCGCGCTTCCTCGTCGTCCTCGATGACATCGCGGCGCAGGGCGCCAGGCCATACGCGCTGGCCGACCGCTGCGAAATCACTCACGCGCGCGGCCTCGTGGATGCGTTCGCCGCACTGCATGCGCAATTCTGGGCGAGTCCGCGTTTCGGTCGCGACCTATCGTGGGTCCGAACTTGGAGTACGCGCCCCGGAAACCAGGTCCTTAAGCTCTTCTACTCGCGCGGGCGTCGCGGCGCACTGCGCCTGGACCGACCAGAAGTGACGCCGGCTGTGCGCGCAGTCGCCGCGGCACTCGACAACCACATCGACGCGTACTACCACGAATTCGAAGCGGCGCCGCTGACGCTGCTGCACGGCGACTCACATCTGGGCAACACCTACTCGATGCCAGATGGGCGTTCCGGCCTGCTGGACTGGCAAGTTGTGTGGCAGGGGCCGGGGCTGCGCGAGGTGACCTACTGGATGGCATCCGGTCTCGATCCCGATGTGCGCCGAAAGCACGAGCGTGACTTGCTGGCGAGGTACCTGGAGGGATTACGGGCCGGCGGAGTCGCGGACGTCCCGACTCTGGATGCGGCCTATCAGCGCTATCGCCTGTACGCGGCGGAGGCCTGGGATGCGACGGCGATGACCATCGCGTGGCCCGGACTGCAGGAACCGGAGAACGCCGAGGCGGGGTGGCGCCGCACCTGCGTGGCCGTCGAGGATTTGGAGACGGCGGCGCTGCTGAACCGTCTCGGTTAGCTGCCGGTCATTTGTTGTGTGGTCCCGGTAGGCAACCCGGCCGCTTGCCGAATGTGAGCGAACGCGTCACCCATCGCGTCGGTCACCTCATGCGGATCCGCGAAGGTCGCGTCGTCGGCGAGGACAGAGATGTTGAGTTGGTTGACGTAGCTCCAGACGGTGATGTTCACCCCCGCCCCGAAGGTGAGCGGTCCGACTGAGTAGAGCTCGACCATCGGTGCGCCTGCGATGTTGCCGAACTCGCGCGGACCCGGCACATTGGATACCGGAACATTGATCAGCTTGTTAGGCGAGTCACTGGCCGCGATGCGGCGAAACATCCTCTCCGTCAACGCAGGTGGCGCATAACTCGACCACCGGCTCACCAACTCGTGGCCGAGCAGGCGGGCGTTCTCCTTGCCGATCATGGCGCCCACGCGGGCCAGACGCACCCAGTCGAGCGGATCGGTGACGTGCACCGGTAGCGACACCACGATTGTCCCGATGGCGTTACCCGAGACTCGCTGCGGTGATGTGTCGGTGCTCAGCGGCACCCCGCACAACAATGGCTCGTCCGCCTGCCCGTCGTACTTCAGCAAGAGCGTGCGCAGCGCTCCCGTACTTATGGCCAGCACCATGTCGTTGATCGTGACACCGAGCTGCTTGCCGAGCGCTTTGACCTCAGCCAGGTCGAGCGTGGCACTGGCGAACGTGCGACCAGGTGACACCACGTGGTTGAGAAACGTTTGCGGCGGATGGAAGTTGCGCGCCAGGCCGGGTGCGGAGGTGGACTGGCGGCGCACTCGCCGAATTCCCTTGGCCGTATCCCACACCAGACGGGGCAGTTCCCCCAGCAGCGCAAGGTGATCACGCAACGCAACACTGAGCAGTTGCGATTTTGACGGACAAGGGTCCGGCTGGAAGCCGTCTTTTTCGGACTGTGAGGCACCCGGAAGATCCAACGCGCGCGCCATCAGGTTGGCCGATGCCACGCCGTCTGCGAGCGCATGATGAACCTTGCCGATGATTGCGAACCTGTTGTCGGGCATGCCCTCGACGAAGTGAAACTCCCACAGCGGCCTGCTTCGGTCCAGGGGCGTGGAGGCCACCTCACCGATCGCCGCGTCGAACTCCCGCCGCCCTCCGGGAGGCTTGATCTGCATCCGCCGAACGTGATAATCCAGGTCGACATCGCAGTTCTCCAACCACATCGGATGATGCAGCTTGCCCGGTATCGCGGCGAGTTGAAACCGCAGGGGTTCGAGCAGATGCAGCCGGCGCGCGAGCGTGCGACGAAAGCGGTCGAATCCGAAATCATCGCAATCCGTCGCATCGACGACCGCGACCTTCATCGTGTGTTGGTGCAGATTGGGCGTTTCGTTGTAGAGCAGGACTGCGTCCCAGCCTCCGAGCCTCTTCAACACTCCTCCAGGGCCCTGCGTCGATCACGGATGTGGTGCATTCAGGTTATTCGGGTACCCTGCCTGCGTGAACGATAACGCTAAATATCTATCTATTTCTAGTGAGGGGGACGGGTGAACCCGTCTGACATCGAACCGTCGGCCGTCACAAAGTGGGATCCGCGACTCACCGAGCGTTTGATGGGCCTGATCCGCCCAGTGATCAAGGGCTGGCACCGTGCCGAAGTACGCGGACTCGACGGCTTCCCACCGGGCGGCGCGCTGGTCGTGGCCAACCACTCGGGCGGGCTGATCGCCCTCGACATACCCGTTTTCGCCACCGATTTCTACGCAGCCTTTGGCTACAGCCGACCGGTTTACACCCTCAGCCACGACATCCTGTTCGGGGGGCCGCAGGGCGACTTGCTGAAGAAAACCGGTTTCATCCCAGCAAGCCACGAAAACGCCGACGAAGCCCTGCGCGCGGGTGGCGTCGTGGTGGTCTTCCCCGGCGGTGACTACGACGTCTATCGGCCCACGACGTCGGCGAACAAGATCGACTTCAACGGTCGCACCGGTTACGTCCGAGCGGCGATAAACGCGGGCGTGCCGATCGTGCCCGCGGTATCGATCGGCGGGCAGGAGAACCAACTGTTCCTCTCCCGCGGCGAGTGGTTGGCGAAGGCGACGCGACTGGACAAGTTGCTTCGTGCCAAGATCCTGCCGATCTCCTTCGGCTTCCCCTTCGGCTTGAGCATGGTTGTCCCGGTGAACATTCCGTTGCCGACGAAGATCGTCACTCAGGTGTTGCCGCCCATCGATATTGTCGGGGAGTTCGGCGAGGACCCGGACATCCACGAGATCGATGCCCACGTTCGGCACGTGATGCAGCAGGCGCTCGACAAGCTGGCTGCCGATCGACGACTCCCCGTGATCGGTTGAGCGACTGATGGCCATCCTCGAACGCCTGAACCGGACGGCCGGCGTCGTGAGCACACTGGCTCGCGCGCGGGTGATCGCTCCAATGCGGCCCGACCGATACCTGCGCATGGCAGCAGCGGTTCGACGCGAGGGCATGACCGTCGCATCAGGTTTCGCGATAGCCGCCCAACGTTGCCCCGATCGGCCCGGGTTGATCGATGAACTCGGCACGCTGACCTGGCGTGAACTCGATGAGCGCAGCGACGCGCTGGCCGCGGCCTTGCAGAGCTTGGCCGAAAAGCCCAACGTCGTGGGCATCATGGCCCGCAACCACCGCGGATTTGTCGAGTCCCTGATCGCCGCGAACAGGATCGGTGCCGACGTGCTGCTGTTGAACACGTCGTTCGCCGGTCCGGCACTGGCCGAGGTGGTGGCCCGCGAGCAGGTCGACGCCGTCATCTACGACGAAGAGTTCACCCCCTCCATCGCGCAGGCATTGAAGGACCGCCCCCAGGCGGCCAGGATCGTTTCCTGGACGGATGATCCCGGCACGCATGCCCGCACCGTCGCCGGGTTGATCGAACGACATACCGGTCAACGCCCTTCTCCGTCCGCGCGCAAATCGAAGCTCATCCTGCTGACGTCGGGCACCACGGGTTCGCCCAAGGGCGCCAAGCACTCTGGCGGAGGACCCGAGACGCTCAAGTCGATCCTCGACCGAACTCCCTGGCGCGCCGAGGAAGTCACGGTGATCGTCGCGCCGATGTTTCATGCCTGGGGTTTCGGGCAGCTGGCCTTCGCCGCGCTGATGGCCTGCACTATCGTCACCCGCCGCAAGTTCGACCCCGAGGCCACCCTGGCCCTCGTCGACGAACACCGCGCCACCGGACTTTGTGTCGTGCCGGTCATGTTCGACCGAATCGTCGGCCTGCCCGACGACGTACTCTCCCGCTACAGCGGCCGCACGCTGCGGTTCGCGGCCGCCTCGGGGTCACGGATGCGCGGCGACGTCGTCATAAAGTTCATGGACCGCTTCGGCGACGTCATCTACAACAATTACAACGCCACCGAAGCAGGCATGATCGCCACCGCGACACCGTCGGATCTGCGTGCTGCGCCGGACACCGCGGGCAGGCCCGCTAGCGGAACCGACATCCGCATCCTCGACAGCGAATTCTGCCAACAACCCACCGGCGAAGTCGGCACGATCTACGTCCGCAACTCCAGCCAGTTCGATGGCTATACATCCGGCGCCAGCAAGGACTTTCACGACGGCTACATGAGTTCGGGTGACGTCGGCTACCTCGACGACGCTGGACGGTTGTTCGTCGTAGGACGCGACGACGAAATGATCGTGTCAGGCGGTGAAAACGTGTACCCGATTGAGGTGGAGAAGACGCTGGCCGCGCATTCTGATGTGGACGAGGCCGCGGTACTCGGCGTCGACGACGAACAATACGGCCAGCGACTGGCGGCATTCGTCGTGCTCGCTTCGGGCACATCGGCCACGATCGACGAACTCAAGGCGCATGTCCGGGAGAATCTCGCGAACTATAAGGTGCCGCGCAGTATCACGGTGCTCGACGAACTGCCCCGCGGAAGCACCGGCAAGATCGTCCGTCGCGAGCTTCAGGCACTCATCGAATCGGACGCGGGCATTTCATAGCAGCGGACAGGTCACAACTGTGTCAATTCCGAATTGGATTCATGGAGGAGACGCGGTCGATGCCAACTTGGTCTGAGCGGGTCGCCGCCATCCATGCCGGTAGCACCCGGCTGGCGGTCGTTGACGCGGCCGGTCCGGTCAGCGGGAGGGAACTGATCGGCCGCGCCCGCAGCGCCGCCGATTTCCTCACCGCCCTCGACGGCGCCGACGGGTGCGCGGTCCCCGCGCTGGTCACCACGAACGCCGACGCCTTGGCGCTGTTGCTGGGCGGGGCGGCCGCGGACCGTCCGCTGGCACCCTTGGGACCGAGACTGACGGTGACCGAACTCGCCACGATGGTGGCTGGCACCGGGTCGCGGGTGCTGCTGACCGAACCGGCGTTTCGCGCTACGGCCGAGGAGATCGGCGCTGCCACCGGTACCCGGGTCATCACCGTTCCGGCACTACCGGTATCGGCGGAAACCATGCCCACCCCACGCACCGAGATCGCGTTATACCTGCACACCTCCGGGACGACGGGGGCACCCAAGCGGGTCCCATTCACCCAGTCGGTCATGTCGGCCCGGACCGAAGTGTTGTCCGGCCTCGCCGGATTCGGCCCGGATGACCGCTACGCGACCGGCTCTCCGCTGCACCACCTGGGTGGACTCGGCAATATTATGGCCGCGTTGTCGTGCGGGTCGGCCATCCTGTCCACGACCCGTTTCTCGACCGCGTGGTGGCGCGGCTTGCCGGCGCTCGGTGCTACGCAGTGCCTGCTGGTACCGACGATGATCGAGATGCTGCTCACCGAGAAGCTTCTCGACGCCGTGCCGCTGCGCACCCTGCTCTACGGTGCGGCGCCGATCACTCCGGACACCCTGCGACGCGTGCTGAACGTGCTGCCCGGGGTCGCGCTGGTGAATCTGTTCGGCCAGACCGAGGGCAGCCCCATCACCTGCCTCGACGCGGACGACCACCGGCGGGCGGCGGACGGCGCCGACGAGCTGCTGAACACCGTCGGTCGTCCGGTGCAGGGCGTGCAAATGAAGGTGGACCGACCGGACGAGT